>CAVHEY010000206.1:0-2122 GCA_963635155.1 Bacteroides stercoris | reverse complement strand
CGGCTCGCAGGAAAACGAGGAGGAAAATCTGCCTCCTGCCCTGCCGGAGGGCGCCAAAAATGCAGAAAACGCCGGAAGCGACGGCGGGCAGAGCAGTGCGACGCAAAGCGGTGGCGGGCAAGGGGATAATTCCCAAAGCAATGCCGCCCAAGAGGATAAGACCCAAAAAGGCGGTGCTGCCGATGCTCCAAAAAAGCCCTCCGGACCTTTCACCGAGGAAACCCCCTATTCCACCAGATATTTTGTCCTGCGCTATAACGATGAGGGGGTTCTCTCGGACGCGGGACTTGACAATATCGCCTCGATAACCGAGGACGATGTGCCCGCATACCTTGCATTTGCCGCTTCCCATGGTGAGGGAACCGGATATTACAACGGCTATCAATACAAAATTTTGCAGGTAGGCGAAGGTCGCCAAATGGCAATTTTTCTGGATTGCTATCAGGAACGCCGTTCGGTCTATACGCTGGCATTTCTGTCCTTTGCAATCACCCTTGTCTGTATCGGGCTGGTGTATGTCATCGTGCTGCTTTCCTCGAAAAAAGCCATCGCCCCCATGCTCAAAAACGCCCAGCGTCAGAAGCAGTTCATCACCGACGCAAGCCACGAGCTAAAAACGCCAATCACTGTAATCGCAACGAGTTTGACGGTTTTGGAAATGGAAGTGGGCAAGCAGAAATGGATCGACAAGGCAATGGCTCAGACCGAAAAGCTAAAGGCTCTGGTCAATTCCCTCGTCACCCTGGCAAGAATGGACGAAGAAGAATCCCCGCTGAAATTCGCGGACTTTGATGCAGGCAGCGCCATTGCCGAAACTGCGGAGTCTTTCGTGGACTTTGCGGAATCCAAGGGGCTTTCTCTTGTCCTTGACATAGACGATAAGCTTTCTTATCGGGGTGACGAATATGCCGTCCGCCAGCTGGTTTCTATCCTTCTGGACAATGCAATCAAATATGCAACGCCGGGCAGCGAAATCTCTTTCAGCCTGAAAAAATCCGGAGTCTTTGCGAAGGGAATTTGCATACGAACCCAAAACAGCTGCGAAAACCTTGACCCGAACAAGCTGGATAAGCTCTTTGACCGCTTTTACCGTTCCGATGAATCCCGAGATGGAAAGGGCTTCGGGATCGGGCTTTCCATTGCCCGCAGCATCGCCGAGGGGCACCGGGGCAGCATCAGGGCAAGCTCCCCGGCGGAGAATGTGATCGTGTTTACGGCGGATTTGAGATAGTCTGCAAATTTATTTGTGATAAAACAGAGACAAGAATTTTTACACGAAGGAGGTTTTATTATGAGAATCATTGATCTGACACATAGGATTTCCGAAGATATGCCGGTTTATCCGGGCACGGAACCGCCGGTTCTGAAACAGGCAAACACTTACGAAGAAGATGGGTTCAAAGAAACGCTTCTTTCCCTGTATTCCCATACCGGCACCCATGCGGACCCGCCCGCGCATCTGTTTGCGGGAAGGACGACTCTGGACGCCCTTCCGATTGAGCAGTTCGCAGGCAAAGCGTTGGTTATTGACTGTACGCAGCTTTCCGAGGGCGATGTTATCACTATGGCAGAGCTGGAAAGATCGGGCATTGAGAAGGCAAAGGTTGCAGATTTTCTGCTCTTTTATCTCGGCTGGGATAAGCGCTGGGGAAGCGATCGTTATTTCGGTGATTATCCTTGTATTGACGACGAGGTTTTGCGTTTCGTTCTGAACACGGGAAAGAAAGGCATCGGTTTTGATGTGATCGGCATGGATCCGATTTCCGATGCAAACCTTACGCGCCATAAAAAGCTCTTCCGCGAGCATGAAATTATCAACATCGAAAACCTTTGCAATCTCGACAAATGCGGCAAAGATTTGTTCTGGTTCTTCGCGCTGCCGCTGAAATGGAAAAACGCCGACGGGGCGCCCCTCAGGGCTGTGGCATTTTGGACGGACTAATCGGAGATAGGATCGGTGGCTTGAAATAGCAAAAAGACCCTGTGGCTGCGCAGGCGGCTTCCTCATTTCCGTATGCCGGCGCAGTGCCTATCACGGATCCGGAAGTCAATGTTACTTTCTATTTTATCGCAAAAGAAAACGACCGGAAAACTCGCGAAAACCTTTTCCGATCGTTAGCTT
>CAVHEY010000205.1:0-2157 GCA_963635155.1 Bacteroides stercoris | reverse complement strand
GGAATTTTTTTGTCCTGAAACTTTCTTACGCTTCTTCTTTCTTTTATGCCTTTCACTAAGTCCATTTTCGTCCTCCTCGTATATATAACTACGCTCTCCTAAAGCGTTGTTGCCATGTGCTTCAGCGTTCGGATCAGCTGGCAGGTGTAGCTCATCTCATTGTCGTACCATGCCACTACCCGCACCTCAAAAATGTGGGTGCCGCATTGCTGTGCCAATGTCTGGGTGGCGTCGAAAAGGGAGCCGTATTCCATTCCGATGATGTCCGAGCTGACAAGTTCTTCCTCGGTATATCCAAAAGATGCGTTTGTTTCCGCCTTCATCGCCGCGTTGATTCCCTCCACGGATACCGTGTCCGTCATGTCTTTGAGGGTGGCGTCCAAGATGGTTATGGAACCGGTAGGAACAGGCACCCGCTGCGCCGAGCCGATGAGCTTTCCGGCAAGCTCCGGAATTACCAGACCTATCGCCTTTGCCGCGCCTGTGGAATTCGGAACGATATTGATGGCTCCTGCCCTTGCCCTGCGCAAGTCGCCTTTCTTATGGGGTCCGTCCAGTATCATCTGGTCTCCGGTATAGGCGTGAATCGTGGTCATAAACCCGGTGCGGACTTCCCTGTAGTCGTTCAGCGCCTTCGCCATAGGAGCAAGGCAGTTGGTGGTGCAGGAAGCCCCGGAAACGATTCTATCGTCTTTTGTAAGGGTTTCGTGGTTCACACCGTAGACGATGGTCGGAAGGTCGTTTCCCGCCGGAGCCGAGATCAAAACCTTTTTCGCCCCTGCGTCGATATGCGCCTGCGCCTTTGCCTTTGATGTATAAAACCCGGTGCATTCCAGTACAATGTCGACGGCAAGGTCTCTCCACGGCAATTTGCCCGCGTCTGCTTCCTTAAAAATCGGTACCCGTTTTCCGTCAACGCTGATGGATTTCTCGTCATAATCTACTTCGTGTCCTCTGAAAGCCCCCTGGGAGCTATCATATTTTAAAAGGTGCGCCAGCATCTTCGGCTCTGTCAAGTCGTTAATCGCCACAACCTCAAGCTCCGCATCGTCAAAGATACGCCGAAACGCCAATCGTCCGATGCGCCCGAAACCGTTAATTGCCACTCTGATCATCTGTATTCCCCCTCTCGCCGGTGTCTTTTCACCATCTTATCATTATTTCACTTATTTTTCAACCAAATGGAAAGCAAATCCTCCGATTTCTTCCTTCATATAGACGGACAGGAGTCTTTCGTTCTTGTATTTTGCCGTTTTCATATCAAAGGCAACGCCTTTTTTCTCCAGATAGTACATAGCTCTTTCGCAGTCCGATGTTCCTATGGCTATGTGCCCGTGGGTGCCCGGAAAACGCTTTCCGCACACTTCGATTTCCTCGGAGGCAAAGGTGGAGGCGCTACGTTTGTCTGTAGCAAATCCGAAAATCTCCGCAAGTCTTTCCGCCTGTTTGTCCTCTTCATCCCGCGATTCATTGTTTATGCCTACATGAACCACTCTGAAATCAAGCATTTTCATAACCGCTTCCCTGACCAGTTTTGTGATTCCCTCGTAGTCATCATTTTCGATCAAATCTTTTTTTACCATCCAGGAGCCGCCGCAGGCAACAACTTTTTTGAATGCCAAATAGTCCTTTAAATTGTCCTTGTTAACTCCGCCTGTAGGCATAAAGTGAAGGTTCACATAGGGCCCTGTCAGGGCTTTGAGCATCTTCACTCCCCCGGATTGCTCCGCCGGGAAAAACTTTATCGTATCAAGTCCCGCCGCCAGAGCCATCTCGATGGCATTGGTATCCATGCAGCCCGGAACGATCGGGATGTTTCTGGAAACACAATAATTTACCACCTCGGGGTTGTACCCCGGTGTAACGATAAACTGCGCTCCGGCATTTATCGCCGCATCAACCTGAGCAGGCGTGAGCACCGTTCCGGCACCTAATAGCATGTCCGGACACTCCCTTGCGATATTTTTAATTGATTCTGCTGCCGCCGGGGTTCTGAATGTAATTTCCGCGCAGTCGATGCCGCCTTTCCGGAGAGCCTTCGCCACAGGAACCGCCTTATCTGCATCCTCAAGAACCACAACGGGAACAATTCCTATCTTATATATTTTTTTCAGTAATTCGTTCATCCTTTTCACCTTTTTCCGTCTATCTCTGCAC
>CAVHEY010000204.1:0-2189 GCA_963635155.1 Bacteroides stercoris | reverse complement strand
TCATCTGTACTGCCGGAGAAGGCTGGTATCAGGAGGAGGGAAAGGGTGCTGTCAGTTTGCAGGAAGGAAGTGTTGTGATGATCCCCGCGGGTGTAAAACACTGGCATGGAGCAAAAAAGGACAGCTGGTTTTCTCATATCGCTGTTGAAGTACCAGGAGAAGAGTGCAGCAACGAGTGGTGCGAACCGGTTTCGGATGAGGAATACGGCAGCTTGTGAGAAAAACAGAAAATGTTGCATAAGCGAGTAGGGGCTAACTTGTAGCCCCTTTTTCACACCACCGTGCGTGCCGTTCGGCACACGATGGCTTCATTAGGGGGCTTATAAGCACCCTAATGAAAAGCCTCCGGCAACCAAAACCGGAGACTTTTTTATTCTTTCGTGAAAAGCCTTTGCAGAAGTTCCTGCAAAAGGTTCTTACCCCAAATCCTTGGGAATTGCCGAAATACTCTGAATCGCTTTTAGCCCAGAATCGCCTTTAAATCTTCCTCAGGGGTCGTGGTAGGGCCGATATTATAATGATCCACGAGGAAATTAAGCACATTTGGTGAAACGAAGGCAGGAAGGGTCGGGCCCAGGCGAATGTCCTTGATTCCCAAATACAGGAGCGTAAGGAGAATGCATACAGCTTTCTGCTCATACCAGGAAAGAATGATGGAAAGAGGCAGCTCGTTTACGCCGCAGCCGAATGCCTCCGCAAGGGCAAGGGCAACCTTAACCGCACTGAAAGCGTCGTTGCACTGACCCATATCCATGAGCCGCGGCAGCCCGCCGATTTCCCCTATATCCAGGTCGTTGAAGCGGAATTTTCCGCAGGCGCAGGTGAGAACGATGGTGTCCGCAGGCGTCTGTTTTACAAGCTCCGTATAGTAATTCCGTCCCGGTCTTGCCCCGTCGCAGCCGCCGACCACGAAGAAATGCTTGATGGCGCCGCTTTTCACTGCGTCGATGACCTTATCCGCAACGCCGAGCACCGTGCTATGACCGAAGCCGGTAGTTACAGTGGTTCCGCCGTTGATGCCGGTAAATGCCCTGTCCTCGGCATAGCCCCCAAGCTCCAGAGCCTTTTCGATAACCGGAGTAAAGTCCTTGTCCTCGCCGATGTGAACCATTTCCGGATAGGAAACCACCTCGGTGGTGAATACCCGATCCTTGTAGCTGTCCTTCGGCGGCATCAGGCAGTTGGTGGTAAAGAGAATCGGCGCCGGAATATTTGCAAATTCCTTTTGCTGATTCTGCCATGCGGTACCGAAATTTCCTTTGAGATGAGGATATTTTTTGAGCTCCGGATAGCCGTGAGCCGGGAGCATTTCACTGTGGGTGTAAATGTTTATTCCCTTGTCCTTTGTCTGCTCCAGCAGCTGTTTCAGGTCGTAAAGGTCGTGGCCGGAAATAACGATGAACGGGCCTTTTTCTACCGTAAGGGGAACCGTGACCGGAACCGGATTTCCAAAGGTTTCCGTGTTTGCTTTGTCCAGCATTTCCATGCAGGTAAAGTTAACTTCCCCGGTTTCCAGTACAATCGGAAGGAGCTCCTCCATGCCCCAATCCTCGCCGATGGCAAAGAGGGCTTTCAGGAAGAATTTATTGACCTTTTCGTCAGTGTACCCAAGCACTCCGGCATGATATGCGTAAGCCGCCATGCCCTTGATTCCGAATAAAATCAGAGATTTAAGGCTCCGCACATCCTCGTCTGCATCCCAAAGCTCTGCCATATCGTAGTCATCGGTTCTGCCGCAGGAAGAGGCGCAAGCCCCACAATTCGGGACGAGCTTTTCCTTTTCTCCGTGAACCTCATCAATCAAATTTTTAATGGTTTCCTCGTTAAAATTTGCGTTTGTAATCGTGGTAAACAGGCCTTTGATCAAGAGCTTATAGATATTTTCCGTTGCTCCTCCGCCGGTGCCTGCCGCCCTGGCAAGCCCGATCAGAGCACCTATGAGCTTATCCTGCAGATCCGATACTTCGTAATTTTTTCCGCATACGCCGGCGTTACCGGCGCATCCTTTGCAGCCAACCGTCTGCTCGCATTGAAAACAAAACATCTTAGAATCCATGTTCCTTTCCTCCTTTTTCGTTTTGACTGAATTATGTTATTTTTTTCGCTGCTTTTATTTTCACCAAGTTTTTTGTGGTGATTCTTGCTTTTACGAAGTTATTGTATTATGATTATAGCAGAAAGTATGTTGT
>CAVHEY010000203.1:0-2387 GCA_963635155.1 Bacteroides stercoris | reverse complement strand
ATTCCTCTACTTCTGCTTGTTTGCTTCCACGAATCTCTTGATCTTCTTGCCCGTGGTCTTTTCAAACTCCTCTTTGCGGATATTGATTCTTCTGATTTTCTTGAAGAAAGGAAGGTCTTTGTTGATTTTATCAACCTCATGCCACATGAGTTTTTCTACCTGAGCCGGGTCTTCTGCGGCTTCCTTTCCTATCGCCGCCTCCACCTCTTCCATGTCCGGCTTGATGGTGGCTACGATGAGGTCGTCCTGACCGGATTCGTCCTGTGCCGCCCAAACCATGGATTCGGACACGAGAGAAACCTTGCCAAGATAGTATTCAAGCTCCTCAGGGAAGACATTCTTACCGTTCTTGGTTATGATAACATTTTTCTTTCTGCCGGTGATATAAATATACGGCCCGTCCAGGTACCCCAGGTCGCCTGTGTGGAACCAGCCGTCAATCAGAACCTTTGCGGTTTCCTCCGGCATATTGTAATATCCCATCATTACATTCGGTCCCTTGAGGCAAATTTCCCCTACGCCGTCTTCGTCCTTGTCCACGATCTTGACCTCAACACCCGGAAGCACATGTCCTACCGAATCGTTGCGAGGATGGAGATCCTGGTTGAGTGCCGCCATAGGAGCACATTCCGTAAGACCGTAGCCCTGCACCGCCATGATGCCCAGATCCCGGAAAAACTGCAAGATCTGCGGGTCGATTGCCGCGCCCCCTGCGATGAGCATCTCCATATTGCCGCCGAACACATTTAAAATATCCTTTAGCAGCATCTTGTTCAGGTTAATTCCCACCTTTGAAGTGGTCTTATTGAGCTTCAAAATCTTGCGCACAGCCTTTTCCTTGCCCTGCTTGCGGATATTCTTCCAGATCGCCTTGTAGAGCATCTCGAAAATCAGCGGCACGCCTAAGAAGAATGTCGGCTTTATTTCCTGCAGATTCTTCTGAATGTATTTCAGTCCCTCGCAATAGCCTATGCAAGCCCCCTTGTACATTGGCATCAGGAAGCCGCAGGTACATTCGTAGGTGTGGTGCAATGGCAATACGCTGAAGAAAGTGTCCCTTTCGTTGGTGTCCAGCAGGGTCGGAGCACTCATCAGGTCGCAGCAGATATTCGTCTGGGAAAGCATTACGCCTTTGGCGATTCCGGTGGTTCCCGAGGTGAAGAGCAGAACCCCCATTTCGTCCGGATACATTTCCGCGTCAAGGTAGCGGCGGTCGCCCTTTGCCACCAGCTCCTTGCCCTCTTCGATAAGCTGCGCCCAGGAAAATACGCCGTCTTCTTCCTGTTCCGCGTTCATATTTACCAGAACCTTGAGGTTCGTTTCGCCTCTTTCCTTTATATCCTGGAAGATGCTGAGGAATTTTTTCGTGAAGAAGATTCCCTCGCAGTCCGCTTCTTTTATGAGCTGTTCAAGCTCGCCGGCTCCCAGCTCCTTGTCTAAAGGCACTACAACCCCCAGGCCGCAGGTGACGGCAAGGTACGATGACGCCCACTGGTAGCAGTTGTCGCCGATTACCGCAACTCTCTTGTCCTTTAAACCATGTTCGATAAGTGCCGTACCCAGCGCATTGAAATCTTCCAAGGTCTGTCCGTAGGTGATTTCCCGGAAAGGCTCGTTCTTCACAAAACGCTGCTTGAATGCCACATGATCCGCACCGTATCTTTCCACGCTCTTGTTCATCATGTCCTTGAGGTCTGTAATCGGGTGGCTGACTTTATACATAATATCCGGGTCGTCCATCGCGTTGATGCTTGCGATAAAGTCCTCGGCTCTTTTAAGCTCAAAGGCTTTTCTTTCTTTATAATCCATAGGGTTCTCCTTTACCTAGTATTCGATACTAGCTTAACACGCAATGCATACAATGTCAACCTTTACAGACTGCTTTTTGTGTGATATAGTATACGAAGAGGTGGAAAGATGCGTAAAAACAATGTAATGTCTGACGATATCATAAAAAACTTTCATATCCCCAGGTGGGCAGAGCTTCCCTCCATCGACCTTTACATGGATCAGGTGGTTGCACTGATTGACGATACCTTTGGGACTTTTTTCGCCTGCATCGGTGCCGCGCCTCTGACAAAGAGCATGGTCAACAACTATGTCAAAGCCAAAATCGTGGACGCGCCCGTCAACAAAAAATATCCGAAGCTCTCCGTTGCCATGATCATCGTGGTTTACATTCTCAAAAACTGCTATTCCACAGAGGAAGTAGGCAAGCTCATCAAACTGGGTATCAGCCTGGAAACCACGGAAATTACCTACAACCGCTTTTGCGATGCCATCGAAACCGCGCTGTTTCATGTTTTTTCCGGTGAGGTTCATATCCGGGACGAGGAAATCCCCGGTCGGGACAACAAATATCTCATGGAAAACTTCGCCCTTTCCTT
>CAVHEY010000202.1:0-2508 GCA_963635155.1 Bacteroides stercoris | reverse complement strand
ATTGATACAGGCGGCGTTGCCGAGCGGAAAGAACCATTGAATCACAGCTTGGCAGCTTGGGGCTGTGGTATAATGGTTCTGTCAATGTGGTACGGAACTTGCGCCCGCCGCCCAACGCGAGCCACGGCGTCCACAACTCAGCGCGCCCGCTGCTTGGCACAAGTTTTGCGCCCGAACTCTATAAGATCTACATAACCAACCGCCGATTGGCACGAGCCTTGCGACTGAACACCACGACCCGCCTTGGCACGGAACTTGCGACCGAACACTACGGTTAACCTTTGCCGCGAGCCGGGGCACCCTCCGCAGGCCGCGCATAAAAATATGTTTTACGAAAGGGGATTACGAGATTGAGCAACGAACATATCGAACACTTGCAAAATCAGATGGGATTTGAGGCTTTTCGCCACGCCTACAGAGCGGCGATCAAGGAAGTCAGGACGAAGATCGAAATTTTGAGCGAAGATTTCGCCGTTCGCCACGACTACAACCCGATTCATCATATGGAGCGCAGGCTGAAGGTGCCGGAAAGCATCGAAGAAAAGCTGGAACGTCTCAAAAAAGAGGTTTCCATCGAATCCGCCAGAGAAAATATTTTCGACATCGCAGGCATAAGGGTGGTCTGCAACTTTATCGACGACGTCTACGCAGTTGCCGAAATGCTTACCTCGCAAAACGACATAACCCTGCTCACCGAAAAGGACTACATAAAGAACCCGAAACCCAACGGCTATCGCAGCCTGCACCTTGTCATCTCTGTTCCGGTGTACCTCCTGGACGGGGAAGAAGAAGTTCCGGTAGAGGTTCAAATCCGTACCGTTGCCATGGACTTTTGGGCAAGCCTGGAACACAACCTGAGATACAAACAAAACAAGGATATTTCATCAAAAATTGATATAGAACTAAAGGCCTGCGCAGAGGTCAGCGCGACCCTCGACCGCAGAATGCAGAAAATTTTCGACGAACTGAACAAATTAGAATAAAATACTTGCAATCCCTCTCTGACGCGAATTATGCGCAAAGGGGGATTTTGTATTTTCTACTTGATACCGCGAGTAAAAAATGATATAATTTTCTAAAATGTTGATATATAATACATTTTGGCATTCTAAAATGTTGATATACAACACTTTTTAACTTTCTAAAATGTTGATGTGCAATACATTTTAACGTTCTAAACTATTGATGCGCTTTTAAAAATGGCAAACCGGAGGTACAAATGCTAAAAAGAAAAACGACCGCTTTGATTAAAAATTGGCGCAATACGAAAAACAAAAAATGTCTTATCCTTCAAGGCGCAAGGCAAATAGGGAAAACCTATACGATAGAACGATTTGCAGAAGAAAATTACGAAGAACTCTTGGAAATAAATTTCAAGCAGCTTCCGTCTGCGGCTGAAATTTTTTCCGGCGATCTTACGGTGGACAATATGGTTCTTGCTATGCGATTTCGCTTTCCGGAAAAGAAAATTGTTCCGGAGAAGACTCTGATTTTTCTTGATGAGATTCAGGAGTGCAGAGAAGCCATAACTTCCCTTAAGTTCTGGGCAATAGACAACAGGTTCGATGTGATCGCCTCAGGCTCCCTTCTTGGCATCGACTATAAACGTGCTTCCTCTTATCCGGTGGGGTACGTGGACTATCTGCAAATGTACGGAGTCGATTTTGAGGAGTTTCTCTGGGGAATGGGAATTTCCGAAGATATGCTGGTAAACCTGCGTAGCTATCTGGACTCAAAAAAACCATTGCCGGAGGGAATTCACGCTCAAATGATGAATTATTACAGGCAATATATTGCAATAGGCGGAATGCCGGAGGCCGTGCAAAAATATGTGGATACAAAGGATTTCAGAGAGGTTGACAGAATTCAACGGAATCTTTTGCAGGGATATCAGTACGATATTGCGCATTATGCAACGGCTGACGAAAAGGTAAAAGCGGAGAAATGCTACCTTTCCCTTGCAAAACAACTGCTTGACAAAGAAAATCATAAATTTCAATACAAAGAAATCGAGCATGGTGGCAGGGCACAAAAGTATTTCTCCAGTATCGAGTGGCTGCTTCGTGCGGACATGGTACATTTGTGCAAGCGAGTGACAGACATCAGATTCGAATTGGAGGATTATGCAAGAGACGACTTTTTCAGAGCGTATACGACGGACTTATCGCTCCTTATGGCAATGAAAGATTTTTCGCTAAAGCAGCATATTGTAGAAAATACTTTATCGGGAAACACAAAAGGCGGAATCTTTGAATGTGCTGTGGCAGACGCCTTGTACAAGAAAGGGTACAGGCTGTATTTCTACAAAAACGAAACAGCCAAAAGGGAAATAGACATAATTATCCAAAAAGATGGCGAGGTGATCCCAATCGAGGTAAAGAGTGGGAACGCCAGGGCAAATTCCCTGAGATCACTCATGAGGAAGCAGAAAGAAATTCCCTATGGGTACAAGCTTATCGACGGCAACATAGGGATAAGCGAGGAAGGAATCATTACCTTGCCGCTGTA
>CAVHEY010000201.1:0-2512 GCA_963635155.1 Bacteroides stercoris | reverse complement strand
TTATATGAGCATACCGCCGTTTATGGAAATAACCGATGATGTCATAAAGGCTGCCTTATCATCGGCGGCGAAAAGAATGGCCTCTGCCACCTCCTCCGGCTTTCCCAGTCTGCCGATGGGCTGACGGGCGTCAAAATTTGCCCGCTCAGCTGCGGGATCCGGCGCCGTGTCAATGCGGTATTGCAGAGATGGGGTCATAATCGTCCCCGGACAAACAATATTGCAGCGGATTCCCTGATCCACATACTCTGCCGCCAGCGCATGGCTCATGGAGAGAATTGCGCCCTTGCTTGCGGAATATCCGTATCTGTTCTTCAGCCCCTTTTGTGCGGCAATGGAAGAGGTATTGACGATGGCGCCATTTTGCTTTTCCAGCATATACGGAAGTGCCTCCCTGGTCATGAAAAAGGTTCCCTTTACATTTACATTCATCATGGCATCCCAGTCTTCTTCCGTGGTATTAAGGGGATCCCCTCCCAGCACGATTCCCGCATTGTTAACGAGAACATCCACGGTGCCGAATGCGTCAACGGTTTCCTTGACAATCCGCTTTACGTCCCTCAGCTTCGATACATCTCCCTTTACGAAAATTCCTTCGCCGCCTGCTTCTTTGAGCAATCTCAATGTTTCGGCAGCGGTGTCCGATACGGAATTCACCGTTACCTTTGCGCCCTCTCTAGCAAAGGCAAGGGCGGCGGCCCGTCCGATGCCTGCACCTGAGCCTGTTACGATAACTACCTTGTTTTCAAATCTCACAATACTACGCTCCTCTCTTCTTTCGTATATCACGGCAAAATAGCCATTTTTACGATATCTTTGCAAGAATTATGCCAATCCTCTTTGGAATTCTAATTCCTCATTTGTTTCCGCCGAGCACCGGGGAAATCTTAGTTTTGCTCTTCCGTTTTATTTGTGATTGTGTCTGTTTTGATACGGTTATCCAAAAATTATCACCTGTCTGCCGATAAATTTTGATTATCTCTTGATTTTTTGTCCCTTATAAGATACAATTTATAAATAAACGTATCATAAATGACGCAACAATAAGCCGGGAGGGAATATTATGCTGCACTTGAAAGAATTTTCTTCATTTTTAGAGATGGATACGGACACCCAAAATGCCGTATTCCTGCAGTGCTTTGATGAAATCAAAAATGCCGTTTCCATCTATGACAGGGACGGCAGACTTCTCTTTGCCAACAAAGCATTCTGCCGCAATTTTCGAATCGCAGATTTTGACAAGGTTCGGGGGCAAAGGATAATTGATATTGCCCGCGAAAGAGAGCTCGAAAATACGGCTTCGGAGGCAGCCTTCGAAGGTTGGAAAATGTTCGATGTGTTGAAAAACGGTGAAACAATCATGAACTGGGAGGTCAGACTGGACAGCTTCGGTTCACACAATATGCCGATTTATATCTCTAATGATATGTATCCCATCATCAACGAGGATGGCAAAATTTGGGGTATGATTGAGATTGCAAGGAACCGTGAGCAGGATATGACATTAGTTAAAAAAGTAGTCGGAACCGATGCCTCCTATACCTTTGATAAGATTCTCGGCTCCTCCCCCCTCATGCAGGCTTGTATCAAAACGGCAAAGGAATATGCCAACAGCCCGTACAATTTTTTAATTACAGGAGAAAGCGGAGCAGGCAAGGAGCTTTTTGCCCAATCGATTCACAACTACAGCTCCCGCCGCAACGGTCCCTTCGTTGCACTGAACTGTGCCGCACTTCCGGAGGGGCTCGTAGAGAGCGAGCTTTTCGGCTACGTCGGCGGTGCGTTTACCGGTGCATCAAAAAACGGTCAGATAGGAAAATTCGAGTTTGCCAACGGCGGAACTTTGTTTTTGGACGAAATCGGCGACCTCCCCTACAGCTTTCAGTCAAAATTCCTTCGTGTACTGGAAACACGCACCATCACCCGTATAGGCAGTACCAAACCGACACCGGTGAATGTGCGTCTCGTGGCCGCCACAAATCGCGACCTGCGGAAGATGGTTGAGGATGGGCTCTTTCGTCAGGACCTGTATTACAGACTGCAGGTGCTGAGCATAGATATTCCGCCTCTGCGAGATCGAAGAGAAGACATACCTGCCATTGCCGAGCATTTCCTTGCGCAATCGCAGCTGTATGGAAATTCCGCTTTGAAATCACTGTCCTCCGGCGCCAAGCTTGCCCTCCGGGAATATGACTGGCCCGGCAATGTTCGTGAGCTGAAAAATGTTATCAATCGCGTAGCTCTGCTCTCCAAGGATGATATCATCACAGAAGAGGATCTGGCATCTGCAATCTATTCTTCTTCCTATACGTCGACGCCCGGCCGCGATACCAAGCTCAAACCGGAAAAAACTCTGAATGAAATCCGAGATGATATTCGCAGCTCCTACAGACTGCTTATAGACGAGGCCATGAAGCTCTCAAAGGGCAACAAAACCAAGGCTGCGGACCTTCTGGGGGTCTCCAGAAAAACTCTTTATCGCATGATGGAGCGATATGAAAAATGACATCCT
>CAVHEY010000200.1:0-2615 GCA_963635155.1 Bacteroides stercoris | reverse complement strand
GTGCAGGCGGCATACTGGATGTTTTACGGGGTTTCAAACAGCTTCGCATCGGCGTTTTTGCTTCCCCGGGGATATTCCAACACCGAAATAGGCATCATACTTGCGGCGGCAAATGTAATTGCGGTATTTTTGCAGCCGGCCATGGCAGACCTTGCAGATCGCTCCCGTAGGGTGTCACTGCTGGGGATTACGCAGCTTTGCACGGTTTTGACCATGGTGCTGGAAGCAACATTATTTGTTACGGAGCGAAAATCCGCAGCCCTTTATGTCGTATTCATTATGATAGTCGCTTGGCAGACGGCGTTGCAGCCTTTGATCAACTCTCTTTGTTTCAAGCTGGAAGAAAGCGGGGTACATATCAATTTCGGCATGTGCAGAAGCCTGGGCTCACTGGGGTACTCCCTCCTGTGCGCGGTTTTGGGAACGCTGGTGGAAAAGTTCGGTTCGGGAATGCTTCCCATAAGCGGCGAGGCGGTGCTTTTTGCGCTTCTTATAGCACTTTTTGTTGTGAAAAGCTCCTTTGACGGGGCGGTGAGGGAAAATGGCGGTGCCGGCAGCGGGAACTATGGCGAAAGCAGAGAAACTCTGCAAAGCGTTGGCGAGAGCTACGGCAGCGAAAGCCGAAAACCGCAGGTCGGCAGCGATCAGAAAAAGGGCGAAAAACCGGAGGCAAGTCTGAGTGAAGCACCTTATGGGGAGCCTTGTACGGAGCCCTGCGAGGAATTTTCCCGGGAGCTCTGTGAGGAACCTTGCGAGAAATTTTCCCTGGAGCCTTGCGGGGAACCTTGCGAGGAATTTTCCCATGAACCTTGCGAGAAATTTTCCCGGGAGCCTTGCGGGGAACCCTGCGCAGAACTTTATGAGGAGATAGATCTGTGGCGATTTCTCCGGGATAACAAGTTCTTTCTGGTGCTCAATATAGGAGTCGTGGGGCTGTATTTCAGCAACGCTGTCTTAAACAGCTTTATGCTGCAAATTGTCACGGATGTAGGCGGAAGCAATGAACAGATGGGCAGAGTTCTGTCGCTGATGGCATTTCTCGAAATTCCGGCAATGGTTTTCTTCGATAAGATACGGAGGAGGTTTTCCTGCGAAAAAATACTTAAATTCGCGGCGATCTGCTTTGGGCTGAAAGTAGGGCTCATATATCTGGCGAAATCCATGTGGCTCATATACGCGGCGCACATTTTCCAAACCTTCAGCTTTGGGCTGTTTCTGCCGGCTATGGTGGCATTTACGGGTGAAGTGATGCGAAAGGGAGAAGCCGTTAAGGGACAGGCATTTTTCTCTGCCATGACTACGGTTTCGGGGACGCTTGCCTCGATATTTGGCGGGATCCTGCTGGACATAAGCGGCGCAAAGTTCATGCTGCTGGTTTCCACGGTAGTTACTGCCTTGGGTGCGGTTGTGATCATACTTACGGCGGACAAGATTCGCGCAAAATGAACCCGCGCAAAAGGAGCCCACAAAAAGAGCCCATCACAAAAGGAGCCCGCGAAAAAGGAACAAAAGGCTTGCCGGCAATGAAAAAATTTGTATAAATGACGAAATCACCTCATAAACATAGAACGGGGTGATTTTTTATGGGCGGATTTTTTAGCAAAAGAAGGCTCGTGGTAGGCGGATGCGTCGCCATGGGCGTTGTGGCGGTAGCGCTTACTGTTTTTACCTTGCAGGGAATTTTGGCTTTGGGCGGAGACGGCGAAAAGGGAGGAAATGCCGGGGAGGGCAGCGGCGGCAGTGGAGCCGACAAGCGCCTGCAAACTGCGGCAGAGGAAGAAAGGACGATGGAAACCGCTTCTGACGGCAACTGGGGGCTGTCCTTTCAGAATGAAGGCAGCGCGCCTGTTGGGAACGCCACGGCGGAATATCTTGCGAAATATAACGCATACTATATGGGCGACAGCGCAGACGCAGGGGGAAAGAGCGTTTATCTGACCTTTGATGCGGGCTACGAAAACGGCTATACCGCCGCGATTTTGGATACTTTAAAGGAAGAAAAAGTTCCGGCGGCGTTTTTTGTGGTGGGAAATTTTGTCGAAGAAAACCCGGAGCTTGTAAAGCGAATGACGGCGGAGGGGCATATTGTGGGAAACCACACCATGCATCATCCGGATATGTCGGCAATTTCCGATGAAGCGGGATTTCGCAAGGAGATGAGAGAGCTGGAGGAGGCATACAAGGCGGCGACAGGGGAGGAAATGCTGAAGTTTTATCGCCCGCCTCAGGGCAAATACAGTGAAAAAAATCTTGAAATGGCACGGGACATGGGCTACACCACCGTGTTTTGGAGCCTTGCCTATGTTGACTGGCTCCAGGACAGCCAGCCCAGCCGTGAAGAAGCTCTGGGCATTTTAAACCGGCGGATTCATCCGGGGGCAATCGTGCTTCTTCACAGCACATCCAAGACCAACGCGGCGATTCTGAAAGAGCTTATTGAGGGCTGGAAAGCGCAGGGATATACATTTTGCTCCATTTCCGAGTTGGGAGTCGGAAAGGTTTAGGGCGGGGCGCGGCAATTTCCAATGGGAGCCCCGCAGGAAATCACGCGGGGGAGGGGGCCTGATAGGTGTCACGGCGCAAATCCCGTGCCAACCGCAGACGGAGATGTACCG
>CAVHEY010000199.1:0-2663 GCA_963635155.1 Bacteroides stercoris | reverse complement strand
TCAAAGTAGTCCAGATATTCGCCGGTCACAAGATACACCGAATAATCGTCAGCGCGACGGGCGTAGTATTCTCCGGAAACCTCGTTCAAATCTCCCGTTAGAATTTCAACGGTTTCGCCATCTGCCGTTTCAAAGGAAATCCTGCTGTCCGGCTCGTCAAGCCCGTACTGGGCGTAATCCGTCACATCTGTGAGCTTTCGGCTTGCGGTGATATTTGAGACAGCGTATGCCATATCCTTTATCGTATCCTGTTCAAGGGCAAAGTCTTTGTTAGCCGTCCAAATCCAGTTGCCATCATCGCCCTTTTCCAAGGTGTATTCCTTGTCATCGTAGCTCCAAGTCAGCTTTGCCACTTCCTCTGATGACACCGAAACGAAGTTAACCGTTTCGGCGCTTTCGGCTTCCTCGGCGTTCGAGGAAATCTTTACGGCAAGGGCGTAGCCGCCCACCGCAAGGAGCAGGCAGCCGGTGAGAATGGCAAATTTCGCAGGACGGCTGAGTTTTCTTCTCGTTTTATCCATGGATTTTCCTCCTTCTTGCCCAAACATAGATTCCTGCCGCGATAAAGCCGATCGGAATGATTCCCACAACCACCGTGGTCCAGCGGTTTGTCTGAGCAGAAGTCAATGACAGGTATTCGCTGGTTACGGTCTTTGCCCGAATGGAAACGGAATCCTCGATTTCGCACATCCAACCTATGGAGTTAAGCAGGAAGTCCGTGTTTGCACCGGATACTGCGGTGTCAATGCTCTCGTCGGCAATGGTGCTGCTTCCGATCCAGACAACCTTGCTGCCGTCCGCCGAAGATTCCGCCGCAGCCGCAAGCGCAAAGCCCTCTGCGCCTGCTTCAATGTCGCCGTCTTCCTTTTCAGCGCTGGTTGCCTTTATGCCGGCTATCTTCGAATAAGCACTGCTTGTGGTGGAAAGGAGCGCCGTGGTTTCCACATCATCGACGGAATTTATCCTAAGCCCCTGAGCTACCGGCAAAAGAATGTAGTAGCCGCCCTCCGCAATCGGGTCGGTGATTTCGTGGCTGTCAATTTCAGGCATCAGGTAATTCGGATAGTTCCCCATGAAATAGTTGCTGTCGTCCTCCACAACCATACCCTCAACCGCTTCGATTCCGTATTTTGCCATCACGCCCTCTAAGTTTTCCAGGTTTTCGGCGTCGCAATCCGTAAAGAGCATGAGATTTCCGCCGCCGGAAAGGTATGTTTCAATCTTTTTGATCTCTTTCGCGGAAATATCCCTCGCCGGGCTGTAGATAATCAGCGACTCACAGTCCTCGGGAACGCTGTCCTCCGAAAGAAGGTTCAGTTCCGAAAGCAGGAGATTTTCATTTTCCATGCTTGTGGTGAGGTTTGTTGGAATGGAATCCTCGCCGTGACCGGTCAAGTAGTAGACCCGGCTTTGGGTATCCGTGGAAACATAGTTTACCGCCGAGGTCAGGGCGCTTTCTCCGCCGTATTCCACCGTTTCGTTGTAATTTTCGTCGTAGGAGTAGCTAAAAATGTCGTAATAGCTTATGAAACGGGACTTGCTTTCGTCCGAGTTCACCACCACCAGGCTGTTGTTGTAAATCTCGCCGGAGGTGTACTGCCCCGCAAAGCCGGGATTTTCAACGGGGTCAACCTTTTCATAGCTGAAATTCTTGCTTAGGTCGGCATAGCTTTCAAGAAGCCGCTGCACCGTTTCGTCCTCACTGCCGTCCTGCACGATCCAGTATGCCCGCACCGGCTCTTCAAGGCTTGTAAGAATTTGCTCCGTCTGTTCGCTGATGGAATAAAGGTCATCGCTTGTCATGTCGAAGCTGGTGTATTTCAGTGGCAGAGCCGAAACCGCCATATTGATAACCACAAGGATAGCAAGGACTACGGCGGTGGTTCCCACAGTGTAAGTCCCTATGCGAAATTTTTTCTCCGCTGCGGTCTTGCGAATTTTGTCCTTTAAGTTAGGCTTTTTAAGCTTTGCCATTAGCTCCACCTCCTTTTTTCAAGGCTTTGAATCGTCAGAAAGACGAACAGCGCAATTGCCGACAGGTAAAATACCACATCGCTGAGGTTCAGCACCCCGTAGACGAAATTGTCGAGCCTGTCAAAGAGGCTGAGGCTGGCAATCAAGTCGCTTCCAACGGGCAGGTAGGTGGCAAGGCTGCTGCTCAGGAAATTGATGAGCATTACGAGGAAGGAAATTCCCGCCGCCAAGGGTTGACTTTCCGTGAGAGATGAGATGAACATTCCCAGGGCAAGGAGCGATGCTCCAAGCAAAATGAACCCAAACATTGCCGTAAAGGTCACTCGCAGGGAAACGCTGCCGTATAGCTTCAAAATCAGCGGATAAAGGCTCGCCGGAATCAGCGGAACCGCGAAAACCGCCAGCAGAGCAAGATACTTTCCCGCAACGATTTTCGGCATACCGATGGGCAGGGCATAGAGGAGCCTGTCGGTTTTTTGCTTTCTTTCCTCCGCAAAGGTTTTCATGGTTACGATGGGCGCAATCAAAAGAAAGATAAACGCCGTGTTCCCCAGCACATATTCGTAGTTAGGGTAATATCCCACAAGGCACACGCTCATGGTGTAGATTCCGATGATCAGCAGCAGGAAAGCCGCAAAGGCGTAACCTGTTATGGAAGTAAAATAGGACTTAAATTCCCTGAGAAAGAT
>CAVHEY010000198.1:0-2862 GCA_963635155.1 Bacteroides stercoris | reverse complement strand
AATTCTTTCTTTCAGTGCTTCCATTTGTGTTCCTCTTATATTCCCCGTTTTCTTAGACTTAACTTTCGATTCTATCAGTTTGCATTTAATCCGAAATCTGAATTTTTTGTTACTAGTTTTTTCTTCCACAAGTTCTCAACCCGCTGAACCTCAGTCGGAGTAATTGTCTGCGACAAAATTTGTAGAATCGTAAATTGAAAATTTTGATAGCTTTCCGGCTTCATGTAAAGTAATTCTTCCATTCTCTTGTTATTGCCGTGCTTCGTTTCTACATATTCTTTCCAGCGTTGTAAAAGTCCACTTTCTCCATAAGCTGAACCCACATATTGCCTGCCATTTTCCTTATCGACAATCAAGTAGACAGCATTTATTGATGACAATGCTGTGTGCCAGCCTTCATAGTTTAACTTATTATCGACCACTTCTTTCAACTCATCATAAGAAAGCACAACATTTTCAAAGCCCGGGAATGCAACTTGCTCTGCTGCAATCGCAACAATCGGCTTTGTTGTAGTACCTTTTTGATGCCACATCAGCGTTGATTTTCCCCAGTCGATTACCATGCGCCCCTCATATTCTTGAAGCAAATTGATTGGTTGTAAATTAAAATATGCTTCTTCGCCACGAAACCATTTTTCAATCGGAAAACCCTCCGGTTTCAAATCCGGGGTGTCAGGTACACTTCCATTCACTTTATATAACGCAAAAAATCTGGCATATGTGCCCACCTCACTAATAAAGACCGCCCAATAATCATAATTTTTACTAAAATCCGGAGTCTGACAACATGTATACTCAAAAATTTGATTGTTATCATAACACTTTTTAAAATTTTCATGCCCTTTTGAGTGGCGAATAAGTTTGACCTTTTGCGGATTCAATCCTGCTTTCTTTAGGACATCTTCAAAACACAATAACTCCACTTGACTCTCTCTTTCTTTATTCAGCCTATGCCGGTTCTTCGCAGGTTTTCATGGCTTCCAGGGTCTCGGAAAGCAATTCGTCAAGCTCCCAGCCCAGCATCTCCGCACCTTTCTTTATGACCTCTCTGTCACAGCCCGCCGCGAAATGCTTGTCCTTGAATTTTTTCTTCAGGGATTTCAGCTCCATATCCTGCACACTCTTTGAAGGACGCATAAGGGCAGCCGCCCCGATAAGCCCCGTAAGCTCGTCACAGGCAAAAAGCACCTTTTCCATTTCGTGCTGCGGCTCCACATCGACGCAAAGCCCATAGCCGTGGGAAACGATGGCGTGGATCATATCTTCGCCGATTCCCGCCTCCCTCAAAAGCTCCGGTGCCTTTTTGCAATGTTCCTCCGGCCACATCTCAAAGTCAATATCATGCAAAAGTCCCACGATTGCCCAAAATTCCTCTTCATCGCCGTAGCCAAGCTTTTTTGCGAAATAACGCAGGGTTCCCTCCACCATTCTGCCGTGATGCAGGTGAAAATCTTCCTTATTGTACTTCTTTAACAGCTCGTAAGCTTCCTCTCTTGTTATCATCTGTCTTTCTCCTCCTTTATTCTATCAATCCTGTGTTTTAAGTCTGTCTTCTTTTCGTTCTTCCTTTGACGGAAGCTGGGCGATGATTACCGCCGCAAAGATAACCGCGCATCCGATAAGCTCTCTGGGAGACATGGATTCGTGCAGGATTATTGCCCCGGAAATAACCGCAAATACGGATTCGAGGCTCATAAGCAGCGACGCCACCGTCGGCTCCGCGTCCTTTTGCGCTACGATTTGCAAGGTGTAGCCCACGCCGCTGGAAAGCACACCGGCGTACAGAATCGGCAGCCAGCAGTCCAAAATCGCGTCCAGTTTCGGTTCCTCAAATAGAAACATTCCGATGATTCCGATGGCTCCTGCCACAAGAAACTGTATGCAGGACATTTTTACGCCGTCTACCTTTGGGGCAAAATAGTCGATAACCAAAATATGTACGGAAAATCCTACCGCGCAAAGCAGCACCAGCGTATCGCCGAACTGCAATTTAAAGGAGCTGTCTGTCATGCAAAGAAGATAAAGCCCCGTGGCGCCCATCAAAACGCAAAGCCAAATAATCGGTCTGACTTTTTTTCGGAGTACCAGCGAAAAAATCGGAACCATAACCACATACAGGGTCGTAATAAATCCCGCCTTGCCTGCGGTGGTGTAGCTTACGCCGTATTGCTGAAGTGTGGACGCCACAAAAAGTGCCAAACCGCAGCAGATTCCGCCGGTAATCAGAAGCTTCTTTTCGGCAGCCGCTTCCTCCGGGGTTTTCTCATTTTCCGCCTTTTGCTTTCCGCCGTTCATCACCAAAATAACCGGAATCAGCGCAAGTCCGCCGATAAATGTGCGGATTCCGCCGTACGTAAGGGGACCGATATAGTCCATGCCGCTCTTTTGCGCCACGAACGCCGAACCCCAAATCGCCGCCGTTATCAATAGCAGGATATTGCTTCGCATTTTTTTGCTCATACTATCGTTTTCCTTTTCTGTTTCTCTAAACGCTTCAAATAATTTTAATAATTTGCCTCTATTCTAACAAAAATGGTATGCCGTTTCAAGAGGAAAGCGCATTTTCTGCGGAAATGCGTTGCGAGCGATGTTGTGGCAGTGAAAAAAACAGTCAAACCGACGGAATGTATCAAATTCCTCGGCATGACTGCTGGCTTTTCGTTCAGGTTTTATTCAATTTTACTTCTGTCATAACCCTGTTTTTTGATTCAAATCAAAGCTCCGCGACTTCGCTCAGGCTTAGCCCTGTGTTCTTTGCGATTATGTCAAGCGGGATTCCGGATTTTTTGAAGTTCTTTGCAATCTCGCGCTCTTTTGCCGCAGCGCCGGATTTTTCACCCTTGGAGAAGCCAATTTTGATTC
>CAVHEY010000197.1:0-3351 GCA_963635155.1 Bacteroides stercoris | reverse complement strand
CCCTACGGGGCCCACCTTCCCCCCGAAGGGGGGACTGTTCCTACGGAACTAACACCAGCATTTAAATCCTTAACCTAGGGAAGCGGGCATGATAAGCGGAATGGCTTTGCCTATTTCAAAATTCGCGCCGCTTTATAATTTGTGCGGCGCACCACCCCTTGACCCTTGAACCCTGACCCTTGACCCCATTATAGAAAAGGACTTCCATCTATGACCATAAAAGAAATCATCACCGCCTTATCCGCGAAAGGGCTCCTCTCGGAGGACGACTCCTTTACCTTTATCAAAAGAGAAGAAGCGGGGAGCGCCATCCTCACGGCGGCGCACCCTTTGATCATCGCAGGCCTCACCGAAGCGGAGCGGGGGCCTTTGGCAGAGCGGCTCCTTGCCATTTACGAAGAAAGCTCCCCTTTGCTCCTCCTGGGACATCATGGAAATATTCTTCGATTGACCATAGAAGAATTCAATAGTTACGAGCTGACAGACGAAAAAATATTTTTCTTCGACAGCCGCAAAGCAATCAAACGCCCGCCGACTCCGTTCTCATTATCGCCCATCGAGAATACCGTGAAGACCCTCCTCGCCCCCGGCGGCTGCCCCTGGGACCGGGCGCAGGATCACAGAAGTCTGCGCACCTATTTCCTTCAAGAAGTTTACGAAGTCCTCGATGCTATCGACAAAAACGACATGCCCAATCTGAAAGAAGAACTGGGCGATGTGCTGCTGCAGATCATTTTCCACGCCGCTTTGGCAGAGAAAGAAGGCTATTTTTCCATGCAGGACGTGGTGGACGGAATCAACGAAAAAATGATACGCCGCCACCCCTTCGTATTCGAAAATATAACGCTCGAAGAGACCCGAAGCCTCCTCGGCGATTGGGAAAAGCGGAAAAGAATCGAAAAAAACCGAAAATATCTACTCTCCGGCGTCTCAAAAGACTTGCCAAGTCTCCTTTTAGCATGTATAATTCAAAAGAAAGTTGGTTCTATTGGACTGACAGAGGCACTCGACGGAGAGCCGATTTCCAAAGATATGGAAGCAGAAATCCAGACCATTCTGGCGGAAGAAGATCCGATGAAGAGAGAAGAAAAAGCCGGACGGCTCCTTTTCGCAATTGACCGTGTAATAAGCGAAAAAGGAATAGAGCCCGAACTGGCGCTCCATCGATTTTCTGCCGGCTTCATGGAGCGGTGGAGAACATTCGAAGAGAAGCTTTTCCGTGAGGGGAAGAATCCGGCAGACAGGCTGCCCGAGGAAATCCGCGATGATTGGAAAACGTTCAGTCAATGAGACTGGGCTATGTCCATAGGAACCAGAGAAGTACAAGCTTCTCTTGTATGGTTAAATCCATCATTATTAAAGGAGGATGTTTAGTTATGAACAAAACAGAACTCATCACAGCAGTAGCTCAGGAAGCTGAAATGACAAAGAAAGATGCCGAAAAAGCTGTCAAAGCTGTCATCGACGTCGTATCCGGTGCCCTCGTTAAAGGCGAAAAAGTACAGATCATCGGCTTCGGTACCTTCGAAGTTCGTCAGCGCAAAGCCCGCATCGGCCACAACCCGTCTGACCAGAGCGAAATCAAAATCCCGGCTTCCAAGACCCCGGCTTTCCGCGTTTCCAAACAGCTGAAAGAAAAAGTAAACGTAAAGAAATCCAAAGCTAAAAAAGCAAAGAAATAAGAAGTACCATATAGGAAAGCCCCTCTGAACGGAGGGGCTTTTTGCATGGGCGGACTTTTTGAAAACATATCTGAAATTTTTGCGGATTCCGCATTTTTTTCAGATAGGGGAAGTGTTCTGACTTTTGGTAGAAATTTTTTGAGAGAAAACGTGTAAAAAAGGAAATCCCAGCGACTGTATCTATTGGAAAGAGGAAATGACTTCCGCCCGGGAGCCAAGGCCCTCCCGCCGCGAGACTTCCTTCAGCGCAAACCTTGAGGGAAAGGAAATCTCAAGGAGGAAGAGCGGCGGCAGATCTGGAAATCACTCCTCCTCCCTCCCGAAGTCGAGCTAGCCGACAGAAGGAGAAAAAGCAAAACCGAAGACAAAAGGCCCAAGAAAGCCATGCTCTATGCAGGTCGCTTTTGGACGACAAGCAGTAGCACGAAGTTTAAGCGTCTATGACGCTATGAACCGCGAAATGTGCTGGCGCCGATTTCAATGCTTCCTCATAGCCCCTCTGGCCCATCCGGGCCTTTTTGTCGTGGGAGAAATATAAAAGCACCGCAGGAGCCTTTTATACTTCTGCGGTGCTTTTAAAACTTGGCTGAGATTTTTGCGGATTCCGTATTTTTTCAGATAGGGGTACTATTTCCCGATAAAGTTTTTTTCCAAAAGGAAATCTTCTATTCCCACATAGAGGATGCCGTTTTCATCGGCCCAGGGAGTGATGAAATCTCTTACGACTACGATTTTCTTGAAGGAGTCAGGGACGCGAAGCAGGGACGCGACTTCCTGCTCCTTTTTAGCCGGGTCGTCAATCGACAGGGCGGACTGGATGTAGTAACGTTCCTCCCCACGGTTGACTACGAAATCAATTTCCAGCTGCTTGCGGGCATTTTTTCCCTCATTGGTCCGGATGTTCTGCGTCACTACGCCTACGTCCACGTCAAATCCTCTGCGAATCAGGTCGTTGTAGAGGACATTTTCCATGAGATGCGTTTCTTCCAGCTGCCGGAAGCCCAGCCGCGCATTGCGAAGGCCAACGTCGGAGTAATAATATTTCACCGGGGTCTTGATGTATTTCCTGCCCTTCACATCATAGCGCTCTGCTTTTTGCAGCAGAAAGGCTTCCATGAAATATCCGATGTAGGTGTCCAGGGTATCCGGGGCGATTTGGATATGCCGCTCACTGGCGAAGGTATTGGAGAGTTTGCTCGGGTTGGTGAGCGAACCGATGCTGGACGCCAGCACGTTCAGAAGGGTTTCTAAAATTTCCGCCTTGTTCTTGACCTGATGCCTTTCGAGCACGTCTTTGAGGTAGGTTCTTTCGAAAAGGTCACGCAGGTAGCGGCTCCGTTCTTCATGGGATTCGGTCATCCATACAAGCGGCATGCCGCCGTAGGTGTAGTAGTCCCGCCAGGCTCTCCGCTTGTCGCCGGGATACATTTCATAGACCTCGGCAAAGGAGAGGGGATGGACGCGGATCTCATCGCCCCGATCGCGAAACTGGGTCAGGATATCCGAGGAGAGCATCTTCGAATTGCTGCCGGTGACGTAGATATCGGCGTTCGGGATTTTCATCAGCCCCAGCACCACGTCGATGAAATTTAATTTTTCATTCGGGTCATCCACATAGGGGTTCTGCACTTCGGTGACAAACTGGATTTCATCAATGAATACATAGTAC
>CAVHEY010000196.1:0-3380 GCA_963635155.1 Bacteroides stercoris | reverse complement strand
GCACAAAACCGTTTTCTTCCCATGTATTGAAAATGTCGCAAAGCCCGCTGCCGGAGCGTTCGCCCACATCGATCAAGGAAAACAGATTAAAAATTCGTGCGTTTCGCGCGTCGCTGATTCCCCCTGCAATGGCATCATCTACACTGATTCGGAAAGTTCCCGGATTGGATATGGTAATTTTCTTGAAATTTTTATCTATGACAACGCCCTGTCTGCCGTAGTAGTCGGCATGAATCAGCGCATTCGCCAAAGCCTCTCTGAGGGCAGCATGAACCGGTGTATCATCAACACGCATCAATTTTTCATCTAGCTTAAACGGCTTCTTAATATCTGCCGTCAGCCTGTTAATGATTCTGAAGTAGAAATCAAAAACATTACCGCTCCAATCTCCGTCGCTGCTGCAAACCCGATCTGACCAACGGGAATCGGTTGTTAACCTTTCTCTGTAATCCAAAAAATAATTAGGAAGCTCATCTATGATGCTCACAAACTCCCCGAAAAAGAGCAATCCTGCAAGAGTTGGGTGCAAAATGCCGTCACTGCCTTTTTTCGCAGCGCCGATTTTTAGCAGAAACTGTTCATCATCGAGCTTTGACCAGAGATGCTCCGGCTTACGGTTAGAAAACATCATGCGATAGCTGCGAATGGATTCGCTGTTCAAATCGGAAAGCGCGAGGGTTTCTATTATCCTGCCGTCAATGCTGACTTCGCTTTGATCCCGAACCATAGACAGCACTTCCTCTCGTTTGCAGCGATAGTCTCCTTCTCCGTTCCTGCGATAAGTTCCCGCAAACATATCCCGTCCGCTATATACCGGGCGGCTTTGTCTGGCGGCGCGAGGGACTTCAATCACAATCAGGTTTACTCCATTGTAACTTTGCGTGTAAATATTTTCGTTCAGTAAGACATTCTCACTTATCTTCTGGGGATTATTGAGAGTATTCCATATTTCCGAAATTGTTTTCTCCGGATTTTTAACACCAATCGGTATCAGCTCTTTTGTCTGCGCGTCTTCCTTTACGCCAAGTAAAATCAAGCCGCCGTTTGTATTGGCAAAGGCGGAATAAGTTTCCCACATACTTTGAGGTACACCGCCTGCGGCTGTCTTTACCTCGATATGGTCATTTTCTTTCGCCGATAACAAAATTTCTCTGATATCAATCATAAATAGCGCTCCTTTGATTTATTTCGGGAATCCTTAATCACATGATATTATTATATTATTTTTTTCAGCGAAAATCCACCGGAAACTTGCCTAATCTCGCAAGATGCCGATCACGAATTTTCAATCTAAGCATCTCAAAAATAAAATGCACTCATTGAGTGTATTTATCAAGCAATATTAAAAAGATTTGCCATCAGGTTTTCTTTTCCTGTCCTTTTCTTATATCTGCGTTCCTTTTCAGAATGATAAGGCTCAAAACTTTTCGGACACGCCTGTCTTTTTCGGATTGCTGCCTGTACCTCATTTACGAAATCTCGCGCTGCTTTCGGATTTTTCAGTTTCAGCGAGATATAGTCTACGGTATCATTTAAGTCCTGCTCAAAAAGCGGCAGAAATTTCAATTTATATTTCTTATCTGTCATTGATTCGCGCTCTAACCCTTCCGAACACTTCTTCCTCTGTGTAACGCGCAGAATCAATTTCCGCTGCACGGTCTGCTTCATCAAGCCGTAATTCAATTTCGTCAGTTAGCGCCGCATATTGCTCTAAGCTCAGTACGACCATTGAGCCGTATCCGTTTTTCGTCAGATAGACTGGCTCACCTTTTTTCACAATGCTTTCTATTTCGGTAAAATTATTTCTCAAATCGGAAACAGGTCTGATGTTAATCATAGTTATTAAGCCCTCTTTTTTCTATTATTATATGGCTTTATTTTATCATAATTATGATAATGTTTCAATCATCATTTTACAGTTTCGTGTCGCATGGGGAGGTATTTTCAAACGGCATCATCGGGCTGCGCCATAGCCTATAATCGTCTTGTCGCCTATCGCATACCATTTTCTGCGGCACACATCTTGGCTGTTTCCCTCGATAGTGTACACAATGCCCTCCTCGCATTTTTCAACGATTCCCGTATGCTCCGATACGCCATCGTCATTCCAGTCGAAGAAAATAATCATGCCTGCTTTCGGTTCAATTTCGCGGCTGTACCATTCCGCGTTTTTAATGAACCAGCGAATGCCGTCATCGCAGACGGCGTACCGCGGCAGATTTTCCGTGTCAAGCAGCCCCGCCTGCTTTGCACACCAGCTCACAAAGATAGCGCACCAATCCACATGATTCTCAAAGCCGTACCACCGCCAGTAAGTTTCGCCGCCTTCATTTCCCACCTGCGACTGTGCGATAGCTACCAGCGCGTTGTTTGAAGTTACTTCGCTGCTATCGCCGCTTCCAAAGACTGCGGCTGCGGCGCAAAGGGGAATAATGACTGCAAGCAATACAAGCATGGTACTACCGCCTGTTATTATGAGAGAAACGACCTTTTTTGCCTTTCGGTATAGTCCTTTTGCGGTTTTTACTCCTGCGGAGCCTGCACCCTTTGATTTGCGGCGTAAGATAGGTAAGGCATACTTTCTATCGGCATAGCCTTTTTCGCGCAGGACAGAGGAAATATGGGCTTGTTTTTTTCGGCGCGCCTGCAAAGAAAATCCTTCCGAAGAAGAAAAGTCTTCTGCCCGTGCTCCTTGCTCTCGGAACTTTTTGCGCTGCCACTCTTTTTCTTTTTGCTGAATGAGGAGTTTTCTCCCCTGCACCTTTACTGCGTTTGCATATTTTCTTCCATAAAGGCTTGCGTTTTGTTCGGCATAGGTTTCGGGAGATTTTTCTGCCTGTGTTTCCTGCTGTGGCTGTCGAAGTGCTCTGTAGCTTGGTTTCCCCCTCTGTTTCAAAATTCTTTCTCTTGTCTTGTGCCTTGCATAGCGTAGTTTTCTGCTATCCATTGCTTTTTTCTCCTTTCCGAACCAGCCGCATCAATCAAAAAGCCCGGAGCGCTTTGCTTCGAGCTTTGTCTGATGTTTCTGTTTTTTTATTCGTTGTTTATATCTTCTTTACCATGCACTCTTTCTTACAAAAACTCAGTGCATACTTTTTCACTTCGGGATAGCCTTCTGTTATAAAAGGCTCTGCGTAATGCTGCTCTTCGATTTGGGCAAGCCCGCGGTCGCAGGCTGCCTCCATTTCTGCAATGCTGCCCGCTACTTTCAGTTCCAAAATAATCACGTGTCCCTTGCGTACCTGCATCGTCTGCATCACGATGTCGGATCTGCCGTTCCCGCTTTCGCGGTTGGATTTTACACGGTAGCCGCCGATGTTTACAAGAAGCCCCGCCATAAAGCCGTGATAGAAATTCTCCGCATAGTCGTAATAGCTGAT
>CAVHEY010000195.1:0-3452 GCA_963635155.1 Bacteroides stercoris | reverse complement strand
GCGCCGGTTACTGCGGCGGTGATGATTCTCTTGTTTTTTAAATCTGACATTTTTTTATCTCCTTTCAAATCTATTTGCTCTATTTGCAAACGCCTGTCTTCATATCTAAGCAAAGCGTTTTACTTGCCGTAAAGCATACGAATGAGGTATGTGTTCAGGTCTTCGTTCACCTTTTGGATTTCCTCGTCTGTCCATTTCTGGAAGCCCTCGTGGGTCTTGAATCCGAGCTTGCCCTCGTTTTTCAGTTTCACAAGCAGCGGCGACGGTTCGTGGCTGTCCTCGATGTACTGAAGTACATATTCGTGAATGTTATAGGTAAGGTCAAGTCCAACCATATCTGCGTTTTCCATTGCCGAAAGCTGCGGAAGTCTGAGACCGAAGGAGTTCTTGATGGCGGTGTCAACCGTTGCCGCGTCTGCGATTCCGTGTTCTACGATGGAGATTGCTTCTCTCCAAAGCGCGTGCTGCAGACGGTTTGCGATGAAGCCCGGTACGTCCTTATTGCAAAGGCAAGGCTTCTTGCCGATCCTTGTCATGAAATCCATAACGGCCTGTGCCGTCTCGTCTGTTGTGGCGTCGGTCTTAACGACTTCTACCAGCGGAATCAGATGTCCCGGATTCCAGAAGTGTGTGCCGCAGAAGCGTTCGCGATGTTTGAGATCCCGGCTGATTTCCGTCGGGCTCATTACGGAAGTGTTTGTGCAGAAGATACAATCCGGTCTGCAGCGTGCTTCCAATTTCGCAAATGTTTCACGCTTCAAATCCATGTTTTCGAAAACTGCTTCGATAACAAGGTCTGCGTTTTTGATACCTTCGCTTTCGATATCTGTAGTGAAGTGGATTCTGGAAAGTCTCTCTGCAAGTTCTTCTTCGCTTACGATTCCTTTTTCCACCAGCTGTTTTGTGCTCTGACGAATGCCTGCCGGTACGTCCACCTCGTTGATGTCGTAGATGGTAATCTCATAGTCCTTTACGGAGGAAACCACGAAAGCAATGTTCTTGCCCATCAGTCCTCCACCCATGATAAGTACGTTTTTAATGTTTGCCATGATTTCACGTCCTTTCCCTTTTTATTGTAACTAAGATTTTGTTTTGCGATGCATCTTTTACGTCTCCATATAATAGCAAAAGTCGTGCCAAAATTTTAACTTGCCGCAAAGGTGTGTATTTTTCAAGGTTTCCGTGAGATTTTCAGGGTTTTTTCGCAAGAATCCGTTTAGTTGCAAAAAAACAACACGTTGCAAATTCAAGACGCATGATGTCTCAATTTTGCAACGCATTCTTTCATTCTCACGGTTTTTTGTTCTTTGTCAAAAACATTTTCTATCTTAGAGTTTCTTCCCGCTATGGAGCTTGCGATAAAGGACGCTGCGGTGGATCCCCAGCTTTTTCGCCGCTTCGCCTACGCGCCCGCCGCACTCCTTGAGGGTTTTTTCTATGAACCAGCGCTCCGCAGCCTCGGAAAAGCTCCGCAGATCTCCTGCGCCTTCGATGGGAGCAAACTCGACTTCGCCGCTTTCCTCGTTGCCGTATCTTGCCGTCGGCGTCGGCGTAAAGATGAGCTGATTGTCCCTGCTGATTACGAAGATTCTTTCCATCACGTTTCGAAGTTCCCGGATATTGCCCGGCCAGCGGTGTTTCAGCATGGTCTCTATGGTTATCGGCGCAAGGGTCTTGTTTTCGTCGTATTTCTCGTTAAGCATATGCAGGAAGTTTTCTGCCAGCGGAATGATGTCTTCCCTGCGATCCCGCAGCGGCGGCAGCTGGATTACGAAAACGCTCAGGCGGTAGTATAAATCCTCCCGGAAAGTCTTTTCTTCTATCATGTCCTTTAGATTGACATTCGTTGCGCAGATAATCCGCACGTCCACGGGAATGTTCTTGACTCCGCCGACTCTGCGAATTTCGTGGTTCTCTAACGCGCGCAAAAGCTTTGATTGAAGCGCAAGGGGCATATCGCCGATTTCGTCCAGGAAAATCGTTCCCCCTGACGCCGCTTCGAAAAGCCCGATTTTTCCCTTGCTCAGCGCTCCGGTAAAGGCTCCTGCCTCGTAGCCGAAAAGCTCGGATTCCAGCAGCTGCTCCGGAATCGCCGCGCAGTTTATGCTGATAAACGCCTTGTCTTGACGGAGGGAATTTTCGTGTATGAACCGCGCCATAACGTCCTTTCCGGTGCCGCTTTCGCCTAAAATTACCACGTTGCTGTCCGTAGGCGCAATCGCTTGGATGGTCTGCATCACGTTTTTCATGGCGGGGCTGTTTGCGATGATTCTGCTGTGCCCTCTCAGTCTGAGGTGATCCAGCTCGCGCTTCATTCTAGCCATCACCGCCCGCTCTTTTGCGATGATTTCCTCCCATTCTTTGTTATGCTCCATGCTCATGTTGGTGGTGACAACCATTTCCACTTCACCGTTTTTGCCGATAACCGGAATGCTGTGGGAAATGCTGGAGTTTTTTGCCCGGTAGGTGAGTGCCGAAACCGCATCTGTTTTCGTCTGGATGGCCGTGATAGAGGTAGATTTGTCATAAACGCCTTCCTCTACCAGTTCCTTAACATTTTTGTACATCAACTGCTCCCGTGGCAGTCCGATTCGCTTTGCCCCGACTTCGTTCACATAGATGACATTGCCCTCGCCGTCGGTGATGAAAATGGATTCCTTATAGTATTCATCAAGTGCCGCCAAGATTTCTTCCGCCGTAAAAACTCTGCCCATTCTCGCCCTCCCGTTTTATCTACTTACATTATAATTGTTTTTATGCCGTGAGACAATATTTTTCTTCCGCCGGGCGTTTTTCCCGTGAGTTTTTTATCAATATTTTAGCGCCGAAAATTTTTCTCTTTTTCTCTTTTCTTTTTTTATTGCCGAAAACGTTTGACACCACCATATATAGGTGTATAATATGTAGATGTAGTAGATTTTACTCTAAATATAGATTTAACCTATAGACATATACGGAGGCAAAAACATGGGAGCAGTTATAACAGGAAACGCAAAGCTTGCGGAAGCGAAGAATTATGTGGACTATCTCGAAAAGAAATACAACCGAAAGGTCAAAACCCTTGATATAAATATCGATGGTGATTATGCGGATTTGAACTACGAATTTGAAAAAGCCCCTTTTGAAAGGATCAGGAGGATTACCGGCTATCTGGTAGGCACCATGGATCATTGGAATGATGCAAAGGCAGCCGAAGAAGCCGACCGGGTAAAGCACGATGTTTCAAGCGGTTTTGAGCGTCTGTAAGGGCGCGTTAAAAATATTTCGGGTTAAAAAGTCAAAAACTCTCCGATTGAAATCTCAAAATCTTTCGGGTTGAAAAGTCAAAAACTCTCCGATTGAACTTGCCAAATCTTTCGGGTTGGTATATAATTTGTGTCGGAGGGGATAATATGGTTATGATAAAAAAGGATTACAAACCCAGAATTGTTGACAAGCAAATAGAACAATAT
>CAVHEY010000194.1:0-3775 GCA_963635155.1 Bacteroides stercoris | reverse complement strand
GCATGGAATGCCCGCCGACGGAACGCGCCCGGCAGCGTCAGCTGACCGGTTGGGGGCTTGCCCCAAACTTATACAATGTGGGCTTCGCCCACATATAAGTGCGCTCTTAAGGTATTAAGAGAAGCCCAAAACCTTACAGGCTCTCTGCATTTCCCTCCGTCTGGACAGGTACCGCATTCATGGCTCTTGTGAAATATTTTCCATTTGCTTCCTGCCGTTTCAGAAAATTCAGAAGACGGATCTTGTCCTCATCGGTCGTGGGTCTCTCCAAAACAGATTCCACAATTCCGCCAAGCTCGATCAGTCTCCGGGTGCGTTTCTTCCGCTCTTCCTCCGACTGTCTTTTCTTCAAGGCTCTTTCCTGCGCCTTCAGCTGTTCCTGCCGCTTCTGAAGCTCGGCAATTCTTTCATCGTAATTTCTGGTTGCCATAATTCTCCTTTCTCAATCTGCTGTCTGATCTAATATGTAAGCTCACACACCGCCGGTATCCACAAAGCCGAACTCCTGAAGAATATCCTTTAAGAACTCTGGCGGAAGCATCTGCGAAGCACGTTCCGGTTTACGGGAATTCTTCCAGGCATTTTCATTGAAGGGCCTTCCGGAGCGGTTATGCTGATTGATCGCGGAAAGCTTCTCCGCAACGGAGCTGCAGGCGGTGATTTCCGGAAGATCCCAGAGTCCCATCCGGTAACCCTGGATCACCGAAAACAATTTTGACCATTCCATGTTGGAAAGATTTCGCTTATAGCTGTTCTTGTGATCCTCCAGTCGGAGCCAGAACTTCTGCCATTCAGCACTTGTCCGCAGACAGTCGAAGTTCTCGTTGACCCGCCGGTATTCTTCGTACTCTTCAATCGTGTCAAAGGGCTCGGTATCAAAAACCATATACTCGTATTCCGTTCCATCAATGACCACCGATACAGCTTCAAAACTTTCACGGATCGGTTTACGCTTAAAATCAAAGTCAAGTCGAATGTTTCTCTTCTGCTCAAAGGTGTAAAAATCACAGCCGGAGGTTACCAGCTCCTTCTGATTCACGAATTCCTTTGTTTTGCATTCCACACGGCCTGACCTTGTGACGACCGTTTCTGCCATCTTGAAGTAATCCTCTTTCTTACCTTTCGTCTTTCCGGTCACAAAGCCTCCGTGCGCCAGAACACCATTCTCACCGTCGAAACCGACATTGCAGCGGGTCGTCGGATTGATGAGCGTATACTGATCATGCTTTTCTGCCCAGATCGTCGGATCATCACCCGTGAGCCACAAGCGGGAATCCTCGAAGTATTTACGAAAGCCGTAGCAGTCACAAGCATTTACGGCATCTAGCGGAGCTTCTGTGATGAAACCATCGGTTGTTACTGAAAAGGTTCTGAATCCTCGGTCGGAAAGCTGGTTCATCGTCCCGATCAGCATGCACCGGACAATATCCGTGATCAGTGCGGCCCTTTCCGGTGAGGTGATTGAAGAACACCCGATATCATCCATTTCCTGATTCCAGCCATCCCAGGTGTGCTTTTCGATTACATTCTGCGCGATCTTGCCGTAGCTTCCGTTCACAAAAAGCTTTATGAGCAATTCCTCGATGCTGCCCTTGCCGTAGGTTTTCTTGGCAATCGCCCGGTCTGCAACCATCTGACGGCAGGCCACCCGAAGACTCATGGACGGACCCATTCCCTTAAAGAGGATCCGGGCCACATAGCCATAGCGAATATGAATCTTCGCTCCGAGCTTGAGTGCCAGATACATGGAAGGGCCGGAAGCATATACGGCCTGAGCCTTGCGGGGAAAGATAATACTGCCGCCGTTATGAATGGCGATGCAGGGATATTTCACACTCTTCGGAAATTCGAAGTCAATGAGGCAGAACATCGGATCCACCGGCGTATGAAACGCCTGAATACTGAGATCCTCATTCTTAAATTCCCGTTCAATGGGATTGTCCCAATCGATATCGAAGACCAGACACATCGCCGTCGGATAGGCATTTTCAAGGTCAAAATCGAAGGTATGGATGTCCCCATATACTCCCGGAACGGAGCAGGTATTATATCCACCGCAGTAGGCATTTGCAGCAAACATATGAAGCTGTCCGGCCTCGTAGCTGATGGGCTCCTCCGCCTTGGTTTCCTTTAATCCGACCGGTGTGCTGATCTTTCCCTTCTTCACTTCCTTATACCCCCTGTAGATTCGATTGAATTCTGCTTTGTCTGTTTTGCCGTGCCTGTCCTTCGGAATTTCCAGATAGTCTGCGATGCTCTTCTTCATTGCGAAGGCACTTCCAGAGGTCGCCGTAAGGCACCATTCCTTGTTGATCCCCCATAAACGAGAGCCGTACATAAGCGTTACAAGTGCGTCCTGGGCTGCATAAGCCAGGAAATCATCTTCGTTATTTTCAAGGTACGTCTGCATGTTGCTGATCACGTGATCCGGTAACTTGATCTTCGGTACGTTCACACACTTTCCGAGGATCGCAAGGCTCTTTCCGTCGGGCGGGGCGAAGCACATCGTATCCCGGAACAGGATATTGACCGGATAGAACTTCCAATATTCCTTTGCGGTCGGGACATTGGTGAAATACGGATAAATCGATGTCATGCCGCCCTGAATGGATTTAAGGTATGGCATGATATGCCCATCCTTCTTCTTGAAGCCGAACACGTCATCCTTGAAGGCGGAAAGATCCACAATTCCGCTATGGCAGACCAGCGTGATATTCATCGCGCATTTCCGGTAATCGCCGAAATCATTAACTTTTCGGATATTCTCCTTGTCGATCACCAGGAGCGGATTTCCCTTCACCGAAAACTGCTCTGCTTCCTCCATCGACTTGAAACGCTCCACCTTTTTATATTGCTCGTCAGAGCCCAAAAAGTACGGAGACGTCATGCTGAGCGCGTACCGTCTGGTGAGCGCATAGGCGAAATTCAGATACTCAAACCCGAACTGCAGCCTAAGAAGATCCAGAATCGCACCGAGGCAGGTTCTCAGATACAGCCGGTTGCCCTCGTCGTAGCTCCCGGTGATAAACACGACCTCCAGGATCTTTGTCTCTGTCATATAGAGTGCGAACTGATAGGACAGGATAATCCGGTGCTTCGGACCGATGCTCTGGAATTCACAGTCATAGGCGATATTGAGACTGGACTTCGTCTTGCGGGCCGCCTGCACGCTCGGAAGATTACTGAAAACAGCGAGCTTATTTTCCTCTGCTGCAGTGGCCGGCACCGCAGGGTCAGGGTCACCGGCAGGCTCTGGGCGTCCCATAGTGGAGCCCTGACCCCCGCATAAATACTGGGTTTTTCCGGTATTTTTTACTGGACCGTTCTGAAAGTCCGGTAATTTTCTGTCGGTAAAAACGACCCGGTACAGCATACGGAAGCTGCTGTTGTAGTTCTGCTTCTTGGTAATACCTGTGTTGCCTGTTCTCCACGGCGTCGAAGCAAATACTTCCTGATCCACCGGTCTCAGAGGCTCGTCATCCATTTTCTTGGCTGCCGTGCCGTCAATGGGCGGTCTCTGCAGATAGATCCGCTTCGCTGATAAAATATTGCTGTTTACGAGCATTGAAAAAGGACACCTCCGTTTCCTTGAAAACAGAGTGTGTCCTTCACGTTTGTCCACACAGGTCCACCAAAGCTTGCCCGTTTTGGTGTCAAATTGGTGTCATATTAAATTGAAAATGCTTGGAACCCTTGATTTTCCTAGGCTTATTTATCCAGGCTCTTCATCGTCGGGATGATTTGGAACCAAACTTTCGAACCCTCTGCATTACTC
>CAVHEY010000193.1:0-3823 GCA_963635155.1 Bacteroides stercoris | reverse complement strand
GTTACCCTTTCTCCGCGGAACATTTTCTATATATGCTAATACATATAGTATACGCTATTTTTTCAGCCTTCACAAGCCAAATCTGCCGACTATGATTTTGCAAGCCGTAATTCAATTTCGTCATTTAAATCCGATTGAAATTTGTCGGATACTTTTGTCGTCATCAGACCGTAGAGTTTCGTATCGCGCGGGAAGGTATTTTCAAAGGGTATTAGGCTGCTGCCGATTTTAATCAGTCCATGCCCTGCGTCTACATCTGTAATATATGACAGCTGCGTATCGGAAATGTTTAATAGACGCGCAAGTTCCTCGCGGTTTGTTGCCGCTTGGTTAAGCATAATAACAAATTCGGAATTTGAGAGCATTGTTCGCGCTATGTGAGATTGCAAGAGGTCTTCCACATCCTGCGTAATGCCAGTGCAGAAAGCTCCGTACTTACGAACACGCTTCCACAGTTTGAACAAAAACTGTGCCGAATATTCGTGCATAAAAAGGAGATAGATTTCGTCAATATATACAAAGGTCTGCCTTCCTTTTCTGCGGTTTGCGGTAATGCGGTTCAGGATACTGTCAAGAATAACAAGCATTCCCACCGGACGAAGCTGTTCGCCCAGTTCCATGATATCGTAGCAGATTAGTCGATTATCGGTATCCACATTTGTCTGCCGGGCGAAGGTGTTTAGGCTGCCTTTCGTAAACAGCTCCAGTTCCAAGGCAAGCGCCTGCGCCTCCGGTTCCGGCTGTTTGAGAAGTTCTTCTCGAAAATCCTGCAAAGTCGGCGGCATTCCTTGGTAGTTCCCCTGTTGGTAGTAGCGGTACACGCTTTCGGTACAGCGGTCTATGATAGACTGCTGCCCTTTCGCGAAAGTGTGTCCTGCGATGATTTGCTCACAGAGGGACTGCAAAAACTGTGATTTTTCGATAATCGGATTGATTTCTCCGTAGTCTTTTGTCATGTCCATGGCGTTGATATGGTTCGGGCTGGTTGCTGAAATTTCAATGACTTCGCCGCCCATTGCCCGTACAAGGGGTGCGTACTCTTTCTCCGGGTCGATAATAAGAATGTCAGCGTCGGTTGCAAGCATATGATTGGTAATTTCGCACTTTGCGGCAAAGGACTTTCCACTGCCCGATACGCCGAGGATAAAGCTGTTTCCATTCAGAAGCCGGGTGCGGTCTGCGAGAATCATGTTTTTACTGATGACATTTTGCCCATAAAAAATACCCTTTGCGTGGGTAATTTCCTGTACCCGGAAAGGGATTTGAACGGCGAGGGATTCTGTTATGAGGGTGCGAAAGATATCTAACTTCTGCACCCCTGCTGGAAGCACCGTATTCAGTCCGTCAAGCTGCTGAAACTTCAGCACCGCAATCTGGCTGACACGCTCCCGCGCAAGCTCCTGCATGGATTTCGTCTGCTGATTGAGTTCTTCTAAGGAGTCCGCGGTTATGACGATGGTCAGTACGGACAGCATCATCTTCTGGTCGCGCCCCGATAGGTCATCGAGAAACTCTCTTAGCTCCTGTCGCTGCATTTCAAGGTCATAGGGGACTTCCGCCGAAAAGTTGTTGTTTGCGTTCTGCTTTCGCTGCCAATTGGCGATGTTGGTTTCCGTTCCGAGGAGTCTGGTTTCCACCTCCCTGACGGCTTTTCCCGTCGGCACGGGAATCAGGTCGATGGAGAGCATCATGTTCTTGCAGCGTGTCGTCAGCTCGGTTACAAAATCATCTTTTAAGAAATTGGCGTACTCCTTGAGAAACAGAACCCGCGCGTAACGCTCGCCGAGCACGATATGGTCTTTCTGAATCTCCATGCTGTCGGGGCAGATATAGTCCTTGAAGCTGTGTCCTTTCCTGCGGCTGTCCTTCAGGTCGAAGGAGAAGTCGCTTTCCTCACCGGTTCGGTAAAAATCGTAAAAAATCCTTAGCCGCTCAATTGCGCCAAGCTCGGTGCATTTTGAGCCGAGCTTATTTAATTGAATCGCAAGGCTCGCGCCGAAACGGTTAAAATACTGCCGTGCGTCCTCTGCGCTTTTTTCGGTAACCGTGACCGTGATGTACTTTTCCTGAATGATAGAGTTTCCCGCAGTTGCCTTAGCAAGGAGCATTTGATTGTATTCTCTGCGGTACTCGTTTAGGTTATCGTCCTGCTCTTTGATAAAAATCCGCTTCTCAAAGTCCGCCTGATTCAGCTTGCGGTTGTTGATGGTAATCTTCGTTGTTGCATTGCTGTCTAAAGAGTTGAGCAGGGCGCAGTAACGCTCAAACATCGTTTCTTTATCCGCCTCCGAGGCAACTTGATAATTGATGTCCTCGAATTTATATGTCCTGCTGTATTGGTTCTTGTCTACCCGAAACAGTCCGTCATCATAAACGGTGCTGATGGGAATCGCGTCCTGCACGCTTCTTGGCAGCTTGATGTGGTCTTTTTTTCGTCTTTTTTGTATGCTCACTTTTTCTCTCCTTTTCGTCTTTTTGCAGTTCGTAATATAGGTTGGTCGGGCGGAATGTCAGTCGCTTTGGTGTCAGTAGCTCCGCTTTTATGACCGCCCACAGGAATTTCTCTGCGGGCATTTTGTTATAGCTTACAAAGCCGAGCATCGCACAGGGCAGCATCCCGAAAATGCACGCCCATGATACGGCTTCCATGCCCAGCCTTCCCCGCAGCAGAAAGTATATCCCGACGGATATTCCTAAGCCCAAGGTAGAAAAAAGGAACTGACGCAGCGTCAGTCCCCAAAACATGGCTTCCCGATATTCCCGGATTTCTTTATTGATTTTTCGCTCCATAGGTTTTCCTTTTCTTCAAGGAAAAAGCAGCCTCGCGGGCTGCTGATAACAAGTTTTTATGAGTCTTTTCCCGGAAAGCATAAACTCAAGTTTGTATGTCTTTCCAGCGAATGCTTATCCTCTTTAATGTAGTTCCAACTCGAAATATAATCTCCGCCAACAGAAAAATCGGATTCTGATAAGAATTTTACGAAGCCAGCTGTATCCGTTTTGTATTTTAACGCAAAATGGTAAGCATCATCTTCTTTCTCCTCGTCAGAACTATTCAGTTTATTATACAAAACATGGTCAAGATTGCAGGACATATAGTATGCTGCATAGGGAATAGTTCCCCAAATAACAGCAGAGGTTGATAACTTATCCATGTTCTTACTTTTTACTAAATTGCGCTCTGCAATCCCCTGTTTGTCACAAGTTCTGATAGCATTTACAGAATAACACGGCTTCTCAGCTCCGTTGTCCTCTATGATGCATTTCTCCGGCACATAGGCTCCGTCCGTGTCCATAATGTGAATGATCTGCTGAAAATGGATTTTATCAAGATGGTTATTCTTTGCATACAGCTTGATTTCTTCGGCAACCTTTTTCAAAATATTATTCTGGGCATTCCCCTTTCGACTGGTAATATCGCCATGCGTAACATACACAAATACCCGATTACTGTCGAAAATATTGTTTAATAGTAATTCCAGCGCGTCTTGATCCGACGGTCCTTCAACTATGATAAACACTACCTTCTTACGAGCCAATGCTCTCACCTGCCTCTCTGAATGCTAATGAGATTTCCGCATTATTTGTCAAATCGTAAACGGCTTCGTCCTGCTCTCCAAGCATAATATCGCGATAGTAAAAATCTCTTAAGTTATGATTTTCCTTAACATTGGCAAGCCTGATATAGCGCTTATTCGGATTTGTAGTGGTAAATGCTACGAATCCTCTGTCGATTGTTTCCAGTGGTCTGAGATTATGGGAAGTAAAGATAAGCTGTCCCTTTCCTTTTTCGGATATGATACGTAAAATTTCACCTAAAAGG
>CAVHEY010000192.1:0-4003 GCA_963635155.1 Bacteroides stercoris | reverse complement strand
TCTGCGCCGCCAAGATCTGACCTGCGATTTCCCCGGGGGTGAGGTTTCGTTTCAGCCCGCCGATGGTGGAGGCACAAAATCTGCATCCCATTCTGCACCCTGCCTGGGAGGATACGCAGATGGAATTTCCGAATTTATATTTCATGAAAACGCTCTCTATGGCGTTTCCGTCCCGAAGTCCGAACAAAAATTTGCGGGTGCCGTCCAGCTTGGAAACCTGCTCTCTCAGAACCGCAAGCCCCGGAAGGCAGGCGTTTTCCGCCAGCTTTTCCCGCAGGCTCTTCGGCAAATTGCTCATTTCCTCGAAGGACTCCGCCCCTATGCGCAGGCTGCCGTCCTTGGCTGTTCCGCCGTAGATCCAGCCGAAAATCTGTTTCGCCCTGAATTTCGGTTCTCCCAGGGTTTCCGTCACAAAGGCTTCCAGCTCCCCGTATTCCAAATCTGTCAGGTTCACCCGATTGGTCATTCTGCTCTCCTCTCATGTAAAGAAAGAACCAGCAGCTATGCCCGTTCACATCCTCGTCGGCACGGCTGCTGATTCAATTTTATACTGTTTATAAACGCTTATACGCGCTGAACCTTGATTCCGGTCTTGTGACCGTTCAAATCGTAGGTGTTTTCGCAAGCGCCCTCTTTCAGTTCAAGGGCAAGGGTCTCGCTCTTGATGTAGTCGGCATATTGTTCGATAGCCGCCTTTACCGCCTCGTCTGCGGAAACCGTAATTACGATGTTATCCATCATCTCGTAGTCCGCCTGTTTACGCAGCTGCTGAACCTTGGAAATCAGCTCTCTCGCCAGACCCTCGTCGATCAGCTCCGGCGTCAGAGTCGTGTCGAGAATGGTGAAGATATTGTTTTCCATCGCCACCGCGAAGCCTTCCTTTGCGCTGATTCTGATGTCAAGGTAGTCCTTGGTGATTTCAAAATCCTCGCCGTTCAGGTTCATGGTAACCTTGCCTTCTTTTTCGACTTTCTCGATAAATTCCTTAGGGTTTACCTTTGCCACCTCGGCTCCGAAGGCCTTGATCTTTGCTCCCAGAACAGGTCCCGCCGCCTTGAAGTTCGGTTTCAGGGAGAAGTTCATATATTTGTCCAGATCTTTTTCAAATACCACTTTTTTGACATTCAGTTCCTCTTCTATGAGGGAAGTCAGGTCGCCGATAATCGGCTCATATTTGCCGTCAACCAGAACCTCCGAAAGGGGCTGTCTTACCTTGATTCTTTCCTTTTCGCGAGTTCCCCTGCCCAATGCTACAAGGGCTCTTACGATGTCCATTCTTTCCTCGACGCTCTTGTCCACCAGCTCCATATTTGCCTTAGGGAAGTAGGCGATATGAACCGTGTCCTCTCCGGTGAGGTTGGTGTAGATCTCGTCTGCGATGAACGGCGCGATAGGCGCGATGAGCTTCGCAATTCCTACGAGGATTTCGTAGGTGGTAGCATAAACGCTCTTCTTGTCCTCGGTCAGCTCCTCCGCGTAGAATCTGCGGCGTGCCCGTCTGATGTACCAGTTGGAAAGGTCTTCCGTAACGAAGTCCGTGATGGCTCTTACGGTCTTCATGTGGTCGTAAGCGTCCATATATTCGGTCACATCTGCGATGAGTTTATTGTATTTGCTGAGGATCCAGCGGTCAAGCTCCGGTCTCTTTGCGTAATCCACATCAAATTTTCTCGGATCGATATCGTCCTGATTTGCGTAGAGAACGAAGAAATTATATACATTTCTAAGGGTTCCGAAGAACTTGCTTACGGTGTCGCTGAGTCCCTCCTCGTCAAATTTGGTCGGCGTCCATGCCGGGGAAACCGACAGCAGATACCATCTGGTAGCGTCTGCGCCGTATTTGTCCAGCATCTCAAAAGGCGAAACGGTGTTTCCCTTGTGTTTGGACATCTTCTTGCCCTCTTTGTCCAGGATCAGGTCGTTTACCAGAACATTCTTGTACGGTGCGCAGCCCTTTACGATGGTGGAAACCGCCATCAGGGAGTAGAACCAGCCTCTGGTCTGGTCGATGCCCTCGCAGATGAAGTCCGCCGGGAACAGCTGGTCGAAGTCCTCCTTGTGTTCGAAGGGATAGTGCCACTGAGCAAACGGCATGGAACCGGAGTCGAACCAGCAGTCCATAACCTCCGGGATTCTGTGCATTACGCCGCCGCATTCCGGACAGGTAAGGGTCACTTCGTCCACATAAGGTCTGTGGAGTTCGATGCTCTCGTCGATGTTTTCGTTGGCAAGCTCCACCAGCTCCTTCCGGGAGCCTACGCAGTGCAGGTGTCCGCACGCACATCTCCAGATAGGAATCGGCGTTCCCCAGTATCTGGAACGGGAAATTGCCCAGTCCTTAACCTCTGCAAGCCAGTTTCCGAAACGCTTTTCCCCTACAAAATCAGGGTGCCAGCTTACGGTATTGTTGTTTGCCACAAGCTGGTCTTTGAGCTTGCTCATCTCGATGTACCAGGACGGCTTTGCGTAGTAAACCAGCGGCGTATCGCATCTCCAGCAGTGTGGATAGTTATGCTCTAATTTTTCTTTTTTGTAAATTTTGTCGCCTTCCGCAAGGTATTTGATGATTTCTACATCAAGTCCCTCTTCCATTACAAAATGACCCTTCCACGGGGTTTCGGTGTATTCGCCTCTTTCGTCAACAGGCTGAAGCACCGCCAAATTGTATCTGCGGCCGCACTGATAGTCGTCTTCACCGAAGGCAGGAGCGGTATGAACGATTCCGGTACCGTCTTCCGTGGAAACATAGTCCATGCAGGTTACGATAAAGGCGTTCTTGCCTTTTTCCGGCGTGCAGAATGGCATGAGCTGTTCATATTCCCAGTATTCCATCTGGCTGCCCTTGAGCTCTTCGAGGACTTCGTACTCGTCCTTTCCCAGAACCTTCGGCGCAAGTCCCTTCGCCAGATAGAAAATATTTCCCGCGTTGTCCCCGGAGGTCATCTTAACCTTTACATAGTCGATGTCAGGCCCCACCGTAAGGGCGATGTTGGAGGCAAGTGTCCACGGGGTTGTGGTCCATGCCAGGAAATACTCGTTATCCGTGCCTTTTTTCTTGAATTTGCAGGTCAGGGTGTTTACCTTGACCATCTTGTAGCCCTGGGCGACCTCGTGGGAAGCCAGTCCCGTTCCGCATCTCGGGCAGTAAGGCAAAATCTTGTAGCCCTCATAGATCAGTCCCTTGTCAAAGGCTTGTCTAAGGATCCACCAGCCCGTTTCGATGTAGTCGTTGTCCAGAGTGATGTATGGGTGATCCATATCTGCCATATATGCCATGCGGTCTGACATTTCCGTCCACATACCGGTGTAGGTGAAAACGGATTCCCGGCATTTTTCGTTAAATTCCTTGATTCCGTAGGCTTCGATGTCCTGTTTTCCGGAAAAGCCCAACTGCTTTTCCACTTCGATTTCTACCGGCAGACCGTGGGTGTCCCAGCCGCCTTTTCTCTTTACCTGGTAGCCCTGCATGGTCTTGTAACGGTTGATGGAGTCCTTGAGGGTTCTTGCCATAACATGGTGAATGCCCGGCTTGCCGTTGGCCGTAGGAGGCCCCTCGTAAAATACGAAGGACGGCGCACCATCTCTTGCCGTCACGCATTTGTGCAGCAGATCTTCTTCTTTCCATTTTGCCACTTGCTGGTTTTGCACCTCTGCAACGGGCTTTTCTGATAATTTTTTAAACATATCTTTCCTTTCCTCGCTCGTTTTTTTCGGAAAAAAATCCCTAAACCAAGCGATTGCGTTGATTTAGGGACGATTATAATTAAACCGCGGTACCACCCTAATTGCGAGTCTCTATCAAGACCGCCTCTCTTTAGTGTGTCAGGCTCCGGAGTGATATTCGCATTCGGCTTCACCGCAGTCCTCTCAGCGCGCTCCGCTTTCGCGGAAAAGGGACTGCTCTCTGTAAGGCTCTTACACCGTGCTACTGGTTCCTTCACTGCCCGAATATTTATTTACCTTAGTATTCTACTTGCCTTTTTGCGAAAAGTCAAGGGGAAAA
>CAVHEY010000191.1:0-4909 GCA_963635155.1 Bacteroides stercoris | reverse complement strand
TCGACCTTACGGTCATGGGCGTGATGAACGGAGGCGGCGGAGGCGATTCCGGCGGTCCGGGCGGTGATTCGGGTCAAGGTCCGGGCGGCGACCGAGAAGGTTCCATGCAGCCGCCCGGCGGCGAGGCGAGCGGAGATGCCGGTCAGCCGCCAAGTGGGAACTCCGGTGAAGATGCAGGGGGCGGCGGGCTCGGCGGAGCCGAGTCCGGCAGTGCTGCCGCCACGGACAACGAAAGTGGCAGCGCTGCCGGTGCCGCAAGCTAAGTTAGACAGTGGCACCGCCCGCCCATACGCAATTTTGCTAATTTACGATTTACTTATTTGAAAAAGTAATAAGTTTAAAAAAACTTGTTCTTAGCGTATGTTAAGAACAAGTTTTTTACATTTCAGGTTTCTCTTCTATTTTGCCTACTTTCTCTTTCCATAATCTCCCGCAGGATTTTCACTCCTCTTTCGGTAAAATCCTCTTCGCAAGCACCTTTGGCTTCCAGAATCCGTTCAATCGCCTGCGCGGGATCAAGGGAATGATAGGGATAATAAAGTCCCCGAAGTTCTTTGGGCTTTATGAGCCTGTATACCTGCTTACTGGTTTTTTGATAAGTATATGACCAGTAGCGATAAAGGTAGCCGATCCAGTATAATTCCGACTCGGAGTATTTTTCTTTGCCATAGGAGCTGGCACCGAAGGCTTCATCGATTTCTTCAAAAATTTGCCTCACCTCGCAGGCTTCAAAAAGGAATCCGCCGCTGTCCATACGCTGTGCAACCTGCGAATACATAAATCTTCTTATGAAGATTAAGGAGCTGCAATCCGTTTCGGTTAATGAGGCGGCAAAAACCTCTCCCTGAATTTTGCATAATTTCAGTCCTATTTCGTCAATTTTTCTCATTTTAAAATTTCCTCTATATACTTACCTTGATTTCTGTATTGCCTGCGAGCGATTTTGACCTTGTCGTTTCCTATCCGCGATTCTTCTTGCCTCCGGCTTAGGTAATAGTTCTTTTCCTCGGAAGACAAAAAGCAGTGCCGCAATACTTGCAGTTGGCTCAAAGCCTTTTCTGATGTAAACACATATTGATTGCCCAAATTTGTCGCAGAAAGGCAATGTTGGCATTGGATATCGGTGATCTCCCCGTCAATGAAGCTGTCTATAATTTCAAACATTCGATTGTCGGCAATGGGGGCGACAATATAATCGACTCTCTCAAGTTTCGCAAGCAAATGAAGCAGAATGGGGTGTTTGGAAAAATCTGCCAATTTGTTTCTGAAATATGCTATCAGCAGCATCCAATCGCGATCTACATTCAGTTTTTCACTTTTCAAATTATTTTTATCAAATTTCAGGATATAAAGTGAAGATTCCGGATAATTTGCAACAAACATAGTAGATTGTTCAAGACTTTCTCCACAATAAAATCCTCTGCCGAAGTCATTTGTATTCTTCGATTTTTCCATTGAAATTTCACCGTCAATAGAAGTTTTTGCTCCATGAAAAAGAATGGCGGAAGTGTTTTCGCACTCTTCTTTGTATAATTGCGCCTTTATTCTGTTTAAACGAATCCCTTTTTTAAAAGCAAAATTATAAAAGGCGTTAAGGTTTGCAGCCAATGCGTGTTCTTCCCCCTGTCGCCAGCGGGAAACAGTAATCGGCGATACCCCGATATTATCTGCAATATCCTTTGCAGTCATACCCAGCAATTCCATCACAATTTCAATATCGGTTCCCGGGTTATAATCGTTCATCTTACAAACCTCCGTTTATTATCTCAAACTTATTATAACATATGTTAAGAATAAGTTCAATGTAAAAAACTTGTTGTTAACATACGCTAATAACAAGTTTCTTCGTTCATTATATCTTATGGATTGTCTTATAAATTACACGCCCATCGCACTGATTCCGCAGATAACGAATCCGATTGCGGTGAGAAGAATAATTCCGGCTGCGTAAGGAATCGTCGTCCTTATAATTGCAATATTGGAAACTCCCGTTCCCGCCGTGGTCATAAAAACGGTGTCCGCATAGAAGCAAAGGCTGAAGCCCATCGCCACGCCGCTCATAACCGCGGCAATCATCTGTACCGGCGGCACGCCGCAGGACAGCGCAATCGGCATGAAAATGGGAATCGAAATCGTCATAACAACCCAGCAGCTTCCCACCGCAAAGGTGGTAAGTCCCACGAGGATAAAGGCAATCAGCGGAAGAAGAAACGCGGGAACCTTTCCCCCGAAGCCGTTGATTAAAATATCAAACATTCCCAAATCGCGATTTTCTCTGCTGAGAATAAAGCCAAATCCGATCACAATCGCAAGAGATGTCATCGACTTCGCACCGTTAAAGAAATTTTCGAAAAACTCCGCAAGGCTCATAATCCTCTGCCCTACATAGAGGATAAACTGAGCAATGAGCGCCAGCACCAGCCCGTGAAGCAAATCGTTATCGCACAAAATCACTCCCGCAATCAAGACAATCAGCGGAATAATCGCATTCAGTGCAGAGGAAACCTTTTCCTCGTCCACACTTCCCACATCGACCAGTTTGTCCGCTTTCTCATCTATAAGCAACGCCGGACCGCCGTTTTCCACACGCCGATATGCCCTCTTCATCTCTCCCACCTTTGGAAAAAGCCCGAAGATGAGCAGCAGGCAAAGCAGGATCATCAAAAGCGGAAAAAACATATACGGGATTGACTCCACATAGTCGTAAAAGCCCAGTCCGTACTCGGAAATCAGCCCCACCGTGAACGCCGTCCAGCTTGTAAAGGGAATGGTCATGCACAGGCAACACGCCATGGCATGGGCTTGAAACGCCAGATGTTCTCTCGGTATGCCGCTTTTATCGGTAATGTCCCGCATGGAAAAAGTAACGGTCAGCGCGTTCAGGTACTCGTCTACAAACATGATAAACGACATGATCCATGCCAGAAACATCGACTTTTTCGGTCCCGAAGCGTATTTTCCCAGGAAATCGCGAAAGCCCATCAAAGCTCCCGACTCCTGAAAGAGCGTAATCAACCCTCCGAATCCGATCATTACGAAAAGAACAAACTGAAACGAGGAATCCGAAATAACATCGTACGCCATATCGATGAATCCGTTTAAGCTGTTCTGTCGATACAGCAGTACCGTTGCAAAAAATACCGAAATCACCATGGATTCCGCCATCTTTTTGGTAATCAGCGCCATTACGATCAGTAAAATCAGCGGCGCAAAGGCAAGTATATTATGCAGCATATCGTTTCTCCTTTGACAAAATAAACAGCTCTCCGTGGCGAAGTGCTGCTGTGTTGCTTTCTTGTTGATTTTTTTGATTTTTTATGTGTGGTTTTTTGTACATAAATACAGTATAATGGGTGTAGGCTTAAAAGTAAAACAAGAATTTCTTTGTAAGATTAAAAGAATTTCTTTAATTTAGGATTTATGATTGGAGAACAGGCTTGGACAATTTGAATTGTACTATTTTACTGGAAACCGCAAGTGCGGGAAGTTTCAAAAAAGCAGCCGAAAAGCTGGGCTACACCCAGGCAGGAATCGCCTATAGTATCAATAATACGGAAAAGGCTTGGGGAATCAAAATTTTTTCCCGGGAATACGGAGGGGTTACGCTGACTCCCGAAGGCAGGCTTCTGCTGCCCCTGATTCAGCAAATCAGTAACGCAGAGAGGCAGCTTACGCAAAAAATCAACGAAATAAACGCCCTGCAAGCCGGGGAAATTCGTATCGTAGCCTTTGAAGCGATTTTAGCAAACTGGATTCCGGGAATCGTTGCTGCCTTTCACAAAGATTACCCGAATATTTCCTTTGCGTTCGTAAGCTGCGAGAACCGCGATGAAGCCGAAAAAATGGTGTTATGCGGCGATGTGGATTTGGGCTTTTTCATACTTCCCACAGGCAAGTCGCTTCAGACGCTGAAGCTTGCGGAAGAACCCATGCTCGCCATCGTTTCACCCACCCACCCACTTGCAGGGGAGGCGGCTTTTCCGACTGCGAAAATCGCCGATCACCCCTTCATTGCCATGAAAAACGATGCAAACTCAGAGCTTGCCGAAATTTTTCAAAAGTTTGGCAGAGTGCCAAAGCCTGCTTTTACCGTGGAAAGCGATTCTGCGGCAATGGCTTTCGTCAGTCAAAACCTCGGCTATGCGATTTTTTCCGAAACGGCGGTTAAAAGCTCGCCTTTTCCCCTTTGCGCCCTTCCCTTTGATACCCCGATTTACAGGACTGTGGTTCTTGGGGCAAAAAGCTTTGCGGATTGCTCCGCTGTTGTAAAAGAATTTATCCGGTATACCCAAGATTGGGCTTACTCTTGGGGCAGATAATCTCAAAATTCCGCGACTATTTTACATTGTTGTATCTGCAGCCCTCGAATATCGTGTCGAAGCGGCAGATTCCCTTGTATTTGCAAAAGGCACAGGCTGATGTTTTGTCGGTTTTCATCGGGTGTATTTCGATTCCGCCCTCCGCCAGCGAATTGCAGATTTCCGTGACTTTTTTGCCCACTTCCCTGCGAAGCTCGTCAAATTCGTCTTCTGTCATCAAGTTGCCCTCGCCGGTGCCGCTTACCACGCCCTCTTTGTTTATTCTTATCGGCACCACATCGGATGTGCCGGAAAAATCACCTGCAACGCTTCGTATTACATTCGGGTTCTCAACGATAACTCCGTTCAGTTTGAAACTTTTCTGAATTTTGTCTGCAATTTCCTCTTCGTCGAGGGGTGCACCTGTGGCATCGATCATCGGCTCGTTTATCTTGAAGTAAAATACCCCCGCGGGTTTTCTGCGGCGTTCCAGAGAGGCCTCGAGATAAAGCATCAGCTGCAGTCGGTAACCTGCTTTGACTTCCCTTACATTGAAATTTTCATTGCCTGTTTTGTAGTCGATGATTTTTACCCGGTCCCCCGGCAGATAG
>CAVHEY010000190.1:0-5029 GCA_963635155.1 Bacteroides stercoris | reverse complement strand
ACCGATTGTAAGAAATAGTACGAATGGTTATTATTACACTTTTAAAGTTTTTACAAGCGATTATATGGTGGGAAATCCAGGAAACGCCACACAAATTTTCCCTAGCTCAACATATAAGTCTATTAGCGCTACAAGCATTCCTGCAAAGCAAAGTCTTTTTTATAAAATAAAAAGTACTAGCAATGACACACTTTCAATCAAATTTGGGAATTCGATTTCAGGAAGAAAAATGTTCTGCGTATTATATGAGGCGCATCATGGCGATATGGATTTATATGAAGTAGATTCTTTTGATACAACCAGTTTACAGGAATATACAGCACCTATTACGGGTACTTCAAGCTCTCCAAAATGGTACTACTTACGTTTTTATCATTACTGGAGTTCACCACAGACCTTAAATTTTTCATATAAAATATCTTGAATGAGGTATAATCATGAAAAAAGCAAAAAGATCATTATTCGTTCTGCTTTTATGTGTTGGATTGAGTGCCGCAATGTTTACGGGGTGTGCTCTTAAAGACAGCGATTCAAAAAACAAGGAGCTGGCAAATCGTTTTCTGACGGAATTCTTTACGGTGAACAGCGACGGAAGAAATGATGAACTGATGACAAATCTTCAAAACAATTCTGAGCTTTTTACCGACGAAGCTGTCTTGCACGATGCCTTGAAAGAATATTGCCGCGGAGTATCGGAATACCTCACTGATGAGTGCCTCAATCAATTGCTTGCCGAGCGAACCATGTGGAAGCTTGACGCGGCTTTTCTCGGCACGGGAAACAGTTGGGAGATTTCCGCACTAGATATTCAGAATACTTCTGATGAGGATTCTTACCACTTCAATGCAGAGCTAAGTGCCGGCGGCGAAGTGAAAGAATTAAGCGGCACGCTTTCGTTTGCAGCAGATGATTTGATATCATCTGTCCTGCTTGACGATTATCAAGACCAGTTTGAAACGAGTCATCCCAACTGGGCAGAGGGTTTGGAGGAATACAGCGTCGGTTACTACATCAAGCCGGTGAACTATCAGGCTGCCGCTGTTGATTTTTTCGGAGAAAAAGCATCTGAAAAAACGATGGAATTACGGAAAGCTGACCTGAGAGAACTGGAAGAAGCAGAGGGAAAAAAACTTGTTGACGAAATCCGCAGGTGGTGTAGCCAAAACGCAGAGAAAGACTTTGACAGTCTGTGTTATCAGAAAGGGAATGACTACTGGATATTATACCGTAACAAGGCTGCCAGCGGCTTATCTATCTGGTGTGAGCCCGAATTGACCGAAGAAATGGAGTTAAAAGTACGCGTATGCTATACCTATCCCCCTGTAGTAAATCAAGCGAAGGGTGTATGGTGCCTGGAAAAGATTTCATCACCGATTCCTATAGCGAAAATGATAGGATACGATGACAAAACATACGACATCCTTTTTTACGATGATTTTTCAAAGAACTCTGCTGGGGAAGATTATCTTAAAGATGCGAGCAATCTTTACGGTATAAACGGCGGCATGGTACCAAGATGGGACTGCAGATATATTCTGCATGATTTAATCACCGAGGGAACTGTCAAAGGCGATACCGATACATCGATAAAACCTGATGTGATTGGAGATCTCAAGGTTTCGGATGAAGTCAAAAAAGAAATTCGGGAAATCTATAAAAGCGAATGGGCAGGCAAAGATGGTCTTATGGTTCATAAGATCGAGGATGTATACTGGATTTATTATTGTGACAGGAATAGTAAGAAGGATGCAGATATCAGCATTTGTTTAGAAGGCAGTGAACTCGTGATGAACTGTTATGACAATGCAGAATACCTATTTGATATTGAACCATTCTGCTGGAAACTCTTTGCGGTAAAATCACCGATTGAAATTGAGCAGGTGGAAATCATTACGGGTGATGACAGGCAAACTGTAAATGTTTAAGCTTTAACGGTCGGCGATTTGATTTTAAATCAAATCGCCGATGATATTAAGAAGAAAACTGTTGCTACACTTTACAGGGTTCCTCGCTTTTTATTTATAGAAGGGTAAAAAGAAGTTTTTTATGGGATTTCGAACCGTATGGTCATGAGTGAATGGAATGATTGTTGGACACTTGAAACTGACGCACATTTCCTGCGAAGCTTGGAGGCAATCGAATAGGTTAATTAAAGAACTATACACAACAGAGAATTCTGATATCATAGGATTTAGAATAGGTTTATCAAAAGGCACAAGAAGTTATCAAGCACTTCCTGTGCTTTTTGCTTTTTTGAAAGCAGGAAAGGAGAAGTTTATGGAGCTAAACACAACACTGTTTCGCAAAGAGCCTCGTTTTGATACGCGGCTGTGTAAAGTAGAAAAAATCTTAGAGCTAAACGGAAGCGACTTTGTGCATCTAAAAGAAAATCTTTTGGAAGAGTACGACTTTTTGATTCGGTATCGCGACCTGATGGGGGTGGATCAGGACGACATCGCGCACTGCCTGATGGTGCTTGGCGATGGCTATGAGGACGCCATCCTCATTGAAGCAGAGGGCGCAAGCTACGCACGGTATGCAGCCTTTCTGCCGCTGATTCGTGCAGCTGTCGAGGCGCAGGAAGAACTTCCGATCGAGCGGTATGAGCCGGCAGCGGAAAACGAGATGATTTTGGGAGGTCTCAAATGAAGAAAGTGAATATCAGTATCGCATACGAAGAAGAAAAGTATGCTGCGCTTACGATGTACCTTACGCAAAAAGGCATGAGCTTGGAAACGGAGCTGACCGCAGCGCTTGACAGTCTTTATGCAAAGCAGGTGCCGCCTGCTGTTCGGGATTTTGTGTCGCAGCGGATTTCTTCCGAGCAGAAAAAAGAAAAAAAGAAACAGGATAAGGTGCAAAGGACTGATTCCGTTTGAGAAGTCAGAGATTCGGCATCGAAATGGAAATGACGGGAATCCACCGAAGAAAGGCAGCCGAAGTCATCGCCGCATATTTTGACACGTACGAGGTGTATGACGGCGGCACCTACGATGCGTACCATGTGACAGACGGGCAGGGGAGAAAATGGAAAGTAGTCAGCGATGCATCCATTCATCCGGCTGCGCGCGATGGAAGATCCGCAAGTACTCTATATAAAGTGGAAGTCGTTTCTCCGATCTGTCATTACGAAGATATCGAAACGATACAGGAGCTTGTGCGAAAACTGCGGCATGCGGGCGCCTGTGTAAATCGTTCCTGCGGGATTCACATTCATGTCGATGCGGCGCCGCACAGCGTGAAAACCCTGAGAAACCTTGTGAATATCATGGTGTCGAAGGAGGACCTGCTATACAAAGCGCTTGCCGTCGATGTCGCAAGAGAGGATCACTACTGCCAGAAAACGGATCTGAGTTTCTTAGAGGAACTGAACCGCAAGAAACCCAAAAGCATCGAAAACTTTGAGCGGATGTGGTATCACGGAGACAGCCGGCGCTATGCGCACTACGACGAGACCCGCTATCATGCGCTGAATCTGCACAGTGTGTTTTCAAAAGGCACCATTGAGTTCCGCCTTTATAACGGAACGATGCACGCAGGAAAAGTCAAAACCTACATCCAGCTCAGCCTTGCCATCAGCCATCAGGCACTCATACAAAAGGGCGCCTCGCACAGCCGGACAAAAAGCACGAACGAAAAATATACCTTTCGTACATGGCTTCTTCGGCTCGGTATGATCGGCGAGGAATTTCAGACCGCAAGGAAATTCCTGCTCGAGAATCTTGAAGGGAATATTGCATGGAAAGACCCGGCGCAGGCCGAGCGGCAAAAGGAGCGCCTTGCAGCAAAGCGTATGGAAGAAGCGGCGCAAAGCATGCAGGGCATAGAAACAGAGGAAACGCCGGAGCCGGAAAGTGAAACGCAGCAGGACGAGGGCTTTACCATGCAGATGTTTTAATTGGAATGAAGGAGAACAAAATGAAAAAGACGAAACTTTATGCAGCATACGGAAGCAACTTAAACCACGCGCAGATGCGAAGTCGCTGTCCGGATGCAAAATATCTTGGCTCTGCCATGCTACAGAATCAGAATCTGATATTTTGCGGGCAGCCGGATCACAGCTTCGCGACCATCGAAAGCATGGAAGGAAAGGAGGTTCCGATTGGACTTTGGGAGATCAGCGCGCGGGATGAAAAGGCGCTTGACCGTTACGAAGGCTATCCGAATTTTTATCATAAGACGGTGCTTCCTGCTGCGTTTGACGGCGAGGAAGTTCATGCGATGGTATACATCATGGATCTTGCCATGCCCGCAGGACTTCCGTCGACGATGTATTACGACATCGTTGAAAAAGGCTACCGGGACTGCAGACTGGATCCGGCGTATCTTCAGGCGGCGCTAAAGACCAGCATGGAGCGCGTGTATAGCCTTACGCCTGCGCAGGACATGTGCCCCGGTATGGAGATGCTGTAAGCACGAGGCGTTTCGCAAGAGAAAGCCCCAGATTGGCCCTGTGTCCGTTTTTTAGAGGAAAATGGACGGGAAGTAGAAGGCAGCCCCCAAAAACGGCGTGTCCGCGCGTTTGGGAGCGAAAGGAAGAACTGCAAATGATGCGAAAAAGAAGAGAGCGTCACTCTCTTTTTTGCTTGCAGGAAAAAGAGGCGGGGGCAAAATCGCCCCTCGCCTCGCTTACCGGAGCCCCGCAATGCGGGTCTCCCAAAGGCCTTAGAGGATTTTACCTTTCGGTGAACATAGGGGTTAAAACGCAGGAGGAAAATTCGAAAAGGAGTCAGAGCGGAGAAAACCTGCCGGTGCTTTCGCAAGTTAGAAGAATACGCAAAGGAGTCAAAGCAAATGGAAACCCAAAAAAGAAAATTTGCGCTTTGGATTCGCGCAGAGACGATGGAAACAATCGAGGCGCTGTACAAAGAAGATAACTGCAGGAGCCGCTCGGAATTTATCGAAAAAGCAGTCCTCTTTTACAGCGGCTATTTGAGGGCAGAACAGACGGAGGGGTATCTTCCCGCGGTCGTAATTTCTGCGATGCAGGGAAGCCTCGGACGCTATGAGGATCGCACCGCAAGGCTGC
>CAVHEY010000189.1:0-5322 GCA_963635155.1 Bacteroides stercoris | reverse complement strand
AAATGATTCTCGGCTCAACGCTGGCAAAACCCAACGAAACCTTTAACGAAGCAGTAAAAGAATGGAATAGGCTTGCGGAAGAAAGGGACGAAGCTGCGCTGGCAGAGAGCTTTGCAGACAAGGTTTTCTCGGAGGGAACCCTCAAAGATTATCGCGATGCTTTGATCAAGATGAACCTGGGAATCACGGAAGAAGAATTTCAGCGGCTTGTCATTTTGACCGAGGCCTGCAAGACCTTTAACTGCTATGATGAGCTTTCCAAGATCAAGTGCCCGCCCCTTGTTATCGGCTCCCGGGGCGACAGGGTCGTGACGGCGGAGGGCTCAGAGCAGATCGCGGAGGCGCTTTCCTGCGAGCTGTACATCTATGACGATCGTTACGGTCACGGGGTGTACGATGAGGCACCGGACTACAAACAGCGCTGCCTTGACTTTTTCGCAGAGGATAGCGCAAAATACATTGAAGAGGATAGCGCAAAAAACATTGAAAAAGGCAAGAATTAGAGCAAACAGGGGGCAAAACAATTGGCGATAAAAAATAAATCCTTTGCAGACGACGGCTGGGCGATCTGGATCGACGGCGATGACACCAGCACGGTTTACATCAACGACTGGCTGAATCCGGCGGGAAAGAGTTTCGTGGACATTGCGGTTCACACCCGGGGAATACGGAAAACCCATTCCCTGAACATTTACATACCATTTGAGGTTTCGGAGGAGGAACTTACGGATATTTCCCTGCTCCTTCAGGACGAGAAAATTCTGTACGCGACTTTCAACGCGGCGTGTATCATAGACTACAAGAAAAACCTCTGCACCTCCGAGCTTGCTTACCACGGCAAAACCTTGGATCTGGTGCATATTTCGGAAATCGGCTACACCATGAAGCCTCTCACCGGGGGAACCCTTTTACAAGTGGATTTCGAGGAATTACATAAATATCTGGCAAACGATGAAGCGTATTTTATCTTTCGGCTGCCACATAAATCCCTCGATAGGATTTTCGCCCCTAAGATAGATGTAAAACGCGGCATCAGCAGGCTGCGGGATCTGATCACCACGCCGGTAAACGCCGAAAAATACGGCTATTCGGTGCGGATCAACGAGGCACGCTTGCTTCCCCGGGAGGTAAACCATATCGGAGCATTCCACAGACAAAAGCTGAAACGGGCGGCGATTTCGGTTTCCATTAACGACGAGTACGAGGTGAACGACCAAGGCTGCTACCGGATCAGGCGGCTGGAAGAAAAACTTTACCAAAATTATGTGCCGGCAGGCTTTGACTGCGAGGACGCCATCACCTATCAGTGGGCGCAAAACCGCGAAGAAAATCTGTACGGGCAATTCAACTTTTACTTTTCCGTAGCAAAAAATTCCGTAAGCGGTATGAGTATGCTCATTTACATGATATTGCTGGTGATGATGGGAAGCGCAGGCAGCGCCCTGTACGACCTGATCAAAATGCTGGTGGGCTGAAAGGCTGAGGAAACCACCGAGGAGAGTCGGTCAGCCGAACAGCAGGGTAACGGATTCCCGGGGGCTGTCCCTTGGACAAAAGAGAGGAAACGGTATTGAAAAAACAACTTACAAAGACAAGCGCGGCGGCGTTTGTATTCGTAACAAATTTATTGCTGTTCGTGGTGCTGACGGCGCCGTTCAAAATTTGGGCGGCGGCATCTGAAATCACCCAGATGCGCCCGGCGGCTGCCATGACTCCCGTACTGGGCATGATTTTCGGCTGGCCGGCGGCTCTGGGCTGCGCGGTAGGGAATCTTATCTGCGACATGGCGGCGGGCTACGAGCTTTTTTACGGGCTGATTAACAGTATTTTGCAGATACTCTACGCCATGAGCGCCTATTACTTTTGGAAAAAGATCAACAGCGAGCGGGGCGGCAAGGAATTTCGTCTGGACAGCGTGACGCGAATCCTGAAATTCTGCCTGCTTCTGGTGATGAATGCGGTTCTCACGGTGCTTTTTACCAGCCTTTTGAACCACGCCTACAATGTTACGGACTTGCTTTCCTATGATAATCTTTTCCTGTTTATAAACAGCTTTGATTCGGGACTGCTTTTCGGCGCACCCCTTTTAATCGCAGGTCATGTGCTGCAAATGCAGGTGGAGAATATGAAGGAGGGAAGCGAGCATAAGGCGATTCGCTTCTCCATGAACGAGAGAATGATACTCAACACCATTATCACCGGACTTTGCATCTGCGTGATCGTGGGGGCGGCGGTTTACCTGACGGACAAGTACGGCGCTGACGGCGGCGTGGGGCTTTGGGGCAGGATCTACCTCTTTGAAACCATGGCGATGAACGCATATTTTGCCCTTTCCATCGGTTTTATGCGATTTACCGAAAAGCGGATCTCCCGCCCCATCGAAGAACTTGCACAGATTGCCGGAAAATATTATGCCGGGGAGTCCACAGATGAGCAGCGGGAGCAGATGGTGGAGGCTTGCAAGGTTTATGCAAAGGATTCCACCGAAGCCGGAGAGCTTGCCCGTTCCTATATCAACATGGCGCGGGATTTGGACAGGTATGTGGACAATTTAAAGAACATCATGGCGGAAAAGGAGCGGATCAACGCGGAGCTTACCCTTGCCTCGGACATTCAGGCGCATATGCTGCCTTGCATCTTCCCGCCTTTTCCGGAACACAAGGAGTTTGACCTGTACGCAAGCATGAATCCGGCGAAAGAGGTGGGAGGCGACTTTTACGACTTCTTTGTGGTGGACGAAAAACATCTTGCGGTCATCGTGGCAGATGTGTCGGGCAAAGGCGTTCCGGCAGCCCTTTTCATGGTGATTGCAAAGACACTGATAAAAAACTATACCCAGATGGGAATGGAGCCTGCGGAAGTGTTTACGACGGTGAACAGGCTTCTATGTGACGGAAACGATGCGGGGCTTTTCGTAACGGCTTGGATGGGGGTTCTGGAACTGGAAACAGGGGAGCTGACCTATGTAAACGCGGGGCACAATCCTCCCCTCATCAAACGCGCCGGCGGAAAGTTTGAATACTTGCGGGAGCGCAGCGGCTTCGTTTTGGCAGGGCTTGAAGAAATGAAATATCGCCAGAACAGGCTGAAAATCGCCCCCGGCGACAGGCTTTTCCTCTACACCGACGGGGTGACCGAGGCAACGGATTCGGAGGAGAGGCTTTACGGCGAAGAAAGGCTGCGGGATTTTCTCAACGAAAACGCCGCCTGCGGTACGGAGGAAATGCTTTTCGGGCTTCGGCAGGAGCTTGAAAAATTCGCAGGAAGCGCGCCGCAGTTTGACGATATTACCATGCTGCTTCTGGATTACAAGGGCGAAACGGGGTGCGCGGATATGAAAAAGAAGGCGGAGAAAACTTTTGCGGCGACAAAGGAAAAGGTACCGGAGATGATCGGCTTTGTGGAAAGGGAACTTGAAAGCTTCGGCACTGCTATGAAACAGCAGACCGCAATCTGCGTGGCGATGGAAGAGATATTCGTAAACATTGCAAATTACGCCTATCCTGAGGGCGAGGGAGATGCAAAGGTGGAAATCGGCTTTGACGAAAAGACGGGAATCGCCACCTTCTGTGTGACGGACAGCGGGATTGCTTTCGACCCCCTGGCAAAGGAAGATCCGGACATCACCCTTTCCGCAGAGGAACGCAGCGTGGGAGGACTTGGGATTTTCATCGTCAAGAAAACCATGGATACGGTCGATTACGCCCGGGAAAACGGGCAGAACAGGCTTACAATGACAAAAAAACTCGAAAGGAGTAAGGGATAAATGAACATTACCACGGAACAGAAAGAGGAAAAACTGACCCTGCACATTGCGGGCAGGCTGGATACCACAACGGCACCGGAGCTGGAAAAGACGGTCGCTGAAATTCCCGCCGAAGTTGCGGATTTGACTTTGGACATGGCAGAGGTTGCCTATGTTTCCTCCGCAGGGCTTCGGGTGCTGCTGGGAGCGCAGAAAAAGATGAACAAACAGGGCAAGATGCGGCTTATCGGCGTTTGCGAGGAAGTGCTTGATGTCCTTGAAATGACAGGATTTGCGGACATTTTGACGATAGAATAGGATTTACAAAACAGGTTGACGATAAAGGATTTGCAAAACAGGTTATTAAACCGGAGAGTTGGGAAAGGAGAACTGACAATATGGCAGAACAGGTAAAATCACATGTGAACGGGGATATTCTCTACATAGACCTCGAGGGGCGTATCGATGCAAGTAACGCCGCCGCTGTGGAGCAGGAAATTCAGGGGATTCGCGGGGAACACCCGGGACTGCATACGGTGCTTGACGCGGAAAACCTTCAATATATTTCCAGCGCGGGTCTTCGTATCCTTCTGCGGCTCAGAAAGGAAGACTCGGAGCTTGCAATCATCAATGTTTCGCCGGAGGTCTATGAAGTTCTGGATATGACGGGCTTTACGGAGATGCTTACGGTGAAAAAGGCGTACCGTCATCTTTCCGTAGAGGGCTGCGAGATGATCGGAAAGGGCGCAAACGGCGCGGTTTATCGCTATGACGCGGAAACCATCATCAAGCTCTATTTCAATCCGGACGCTTTGCCGGAGATTCAGCGGGAGCGGGAGCTTGCCCGCAAGGCGCTGGTGCTTGGCATCAACACGGCGATTCCTTACGATGTGGTGCGTATCGGCGAAAGCTACGGCACGGTGATGGAACTGTTGGAAGCTACTTCCCTTTCCAAGATGATAAAAAAAGACCCGGAGCATTTGGAGTTGCCGCTGAAATATTATGTGGACATGGTAAAGCAGATTCACAGCACAGAGGTGAACCCGGGGGATATGCCGGATATGAAGGAAGTTGCCCTTGACTGGGCGGAGTTTGTTCGGGAGCATCTGCCGGCGGAAACCGGGGAAAAGCTCTACAAGATGGTGGAAGCGGTTCCGGAGCAGCATACCATGCTCCACGGGGATTATCATACGAATAATATCATGGTGCGGGACGGCGAGGCGCTGCTCATTGACATGGACACCCTTTGCATGGGGCACCCGATATTTGAGCTTGCCTCCATGTTCAACGCTTTCGTGGGTTTCCTCGAACCGGATCATGAAGAGGCGCTGAGATTCCTGGGATTCTCCTTTGAAACGGCGGGAGAGTTTTGGAGAAGAACCCTTGAGATGTACTTAGGCACCGAGGATCAGGCAAGGCTTGACGAAGTCGAAAACAAGGCGAAGATCGTCGGCTACATGAGGCTCCTGCGCCGGACGATTCGCAGAAACGCTCCGAATCGTGAGCAGCTGATCGCATATTACAAGGACGCTCTCACAAAACTTGTGGCAGAAACAGAGGAGCTGACATTTTAGAAG
>CAVHEY010000188.1:0-8936 GCA_963635155.1 Bacteroides stercoris | reverse complement strand
GTCCTGCAGATTGGTCCAACAAGTACGGGCGTTGTAGAATCCGAAAACCAAATAAACATGCTTGCGCACCATGTAAAGAACTGAGCTCCTGCTCTTGTTTTACCGATACCTTCGTGCATTTTTTCTGCAAATGCGGTTGCCCCGCCACTTTTTTCAAGCAAGAGAGCAAAACCTCCGCAAAAAGTGGTAAGTGCTAAAATTCTTTGATGGTCGGTGTCGGCGAACTGAGGCAAGATATATTCAAAGAATGTATTATAAAATGCCTCCCAAATATTCCCGCCCGCTATCATTACAGCTCCGACGAAGATAGCTGCAAATAATGATAAAATTACCTGTCGTGTGATAACAGCCAAGCCTATTGCGAGCACAGGTGGAATAATTGCCAGTACAGATGTTGAAAAGTCCATTAGTTTCTCCTTTCTGTTTTCTACATTTAGACAGCAAAAGTTAAATATTGTAATAATCTTGCCATCTTTCGGTCCTATATAATGCAATTTATATGCCATGTCGAACTATTTTACATATTAGCCCTCTTTGGTCTTCTTTTTTGTTTCTTGTGTCGTATTCTCGGTAATTATCATAAATTCTTTTTTTATTACCCCGTTGTAGATTCCTGCTGACTTTGCCGGATGTCAATTTTTTTTGACAATTCACCGGTTATTCCAAAAAACAAGTAAAAAAATTTTGACTTGTTTTAGCTCTCATTCTTGGCATATGATTTTAATTGCTAAACAGTCAAAATTTTTTTACTTTTACCCGTCGTTTTACCTTATCTTTCTTTCTTCGGCAGTTGAGCGACAATAATCGCCGCAACAATGAATAGTACGCCTACAAGTTCCCTAACAGTAAATGTTTCTTTTAGAAAAACAATCCCACAAATTGCGCTAAAAACCGATTCCAAGCTCATAAGCAAAGCCGCAACCGTCGGGTCTGTGTATTTCTGCGCCGTAACCTGCAGTGCATAGCATACACCGATTCCAAGTATTCCTGCATAAAGGATGCTAATCCCGCAGCCTGCGATCTGCTCTGGGGTAGTGTTCTCAAAGAAAAACGCAATGATACCGCAGAATATGCTTGCGAATCCAAACTCCACGCACGAAAAATGTAAACCGACAAATTCTTGCACGTATTTTGAAATCAGCTGAATATGCAAAGCAAACAGTAAGGTGCTGCACAAGATAATCACATCGCCCTTTTGCACCGCTGTGATTGACCCGGTGAGGCACAGATTATATAGTCCGATCACTGCAAGTGCAATACCCACAACAATATGCGAACCCGTCCTCCTCTTAAAAAGCAGGCCTACCACCGGTACGAAAATAATATATATGGCGTTCAGAAAACCCGCTTTGCTTGCCGTCGTGTATGCAAGTCCGGCTTGCACCAATACCGATCCCATTACATTAATAACACCGCAAAAGGGCGCAATTAAGAACAGTCTTTTAAAGTACTTTTTATCGAACCTGCTGAGCATAATTTCTTTCGCTTCTGAATCTCCGGACTGCTTGAAGTGCATATAGCCTATAATTACGAGTAGCGTCAACGTTCCTAAAAACGATCTGCAGGCCATAAATGAAAATGCTCCAACCTGCGTTGCTGCTAGTTTCTGGAATAAAAAGCAACTTCCCCAGATGGCAGAGGCAATCACAAGCATAATATTTGACAATAAAACTTTATTATCCCTTTGCATTCTGAATACTCCATCTAAATTTTGCAGTTTTTCTAAAGTTCGAAATTAAAATGTCTTAACCAACTCGTTTGCATCTGTGTATGGCAAATTAAGTTTTTCGGCTGTTTCAAGAAGCGTAAGCATTCCATCATAAGTCGTAAGGCCTCTTCTCAGGTGTTTGTCATCCTTGAGTGCCTGCTTAACTCCCTTGTTTGCAATTGCAAGCGCAAACGGAAGCGTCGCATTGCAAAGTGTTGTAGAAGCCGTCTGTCCGAATGCCGAAGGAATATTGTCAACACAATAATGCATAATCCCGTCAACATAGTAAATCGGATCTGTATGGCAGGTGTCATGACAAGTTTCAACAGCACCGGCCTCGTCGCATGCTACGTCGATAATCATGGCGCCATGCTTCATCAGTTTCAGGTCTTCTCTATTGATTAAGTGGTCTTTTCTTGTCTTCGGCCAAAGGATGCAGTTGATTATAACATCCGAGGTCTTAAGACATTCTACCAAATTTTCTCTGTTTGAGAACATGAAGTTAACATTTTCAGGAAAATGCTCCTTTGCTTCGAGCATCGCATTATAATTAATGTCCAAAACATTTACTCTGTTGCCGAATGCAGCTGCAAGTTCGCAGGCTCCAAGCCCAGAATGTCCGCAACCGATAATCGTTACTATCGGAGCCTTTACACCGCATACGTTCGCAAGGAGTTTGCCTGTCCCGCCGTTAATTGTCTGAGAGAAATGCAGCGCCGCAAGGAATCCGCCCTTTCCTGCCAGTTCACTCATAGGTGAAAGTAGCGGCCACTGTCCTCTGTCATCCGAAATGTCTTCATAAGCGATTGAAGTGCATTTTGACTGCATGAGAGCCTGGGTCTGCTCCAAATGTGCATTTGAGTGAATGTATGTGAACACGATAAGGTCTTCTCTGAGATATTTGAATTCCTCAGGGAAAATTTCTTTTACTTTGTAAATAAGATTTACACTTGTCCAAATTTTTTCAGCCTCAGCCACAATCTTTGCGCCTGCCGCCTCATACATATTGTCAGTAAATCCGCTTCCGATTCCTGCGTCATGTTCAATGTAAACTTCGTGTCCTTTTCTTACAAGTTCCACTACGGCGGCCGGAGTTGCAGCAACTCTGTACTCGCTTGGTTTTATTTCCTTTACAATACCAATTTTCATTTTTTCACCTTCATTTTATTTATAGATTAAAGCGTCATTCCTACGATCAAGCATCCTATACATGCAATCACTGCAGCTGTCAATGCATAAGGCATCTGCGTCTTTACGTGGTCTATATGGTCAGAACCTGCAGCAAGGGATGATAAGATTGTTGTATCCGAAATTGGCGAGCAGTGGTCTCCGAAGCATCCTCCGCCCATTACAGTACCAACTGCTGCATAAACAACTGTTCCGAGTTCTCCCCCGGTCAAAGCGAATGCTAAAGGCATTGCGATAGGGATCATGATTGCATATGTTCCCCAGGATGAACCGGTGAGGAAAGAGATAATCGCACAAACGATGAACGTAATTACCAGGAGCAGCATTGGTGTCATCCAAGCTTCTGTGATGCTGATGATGTACTGTGCAGTTCCAAGCTCTTTAGTTACAGAGTTCATGCAATAAGCCATTGCTAAAATTAATATTGCAGCCATAACCGATTTGATACCTTCGATAGCAGTATCCATTAAAACTTTTACAGTTGCCTTCTTCTGTAACAAAATAGTAATAAACTGATAGGCTACCGCAACAACAAACGCCTCGAGTGTTTTTGCAGAGCCAAGAATTACGTATGTACCTACTGTAATACCTATGATAATGATCGCCGGCATCAAGAAGTCAATAAGGAGATTTGCCTTGCAGTTAGGGTCAGGAGTAATCTGTTCAAGTTCTTTGCTGAGCAAAGGAGTTGCTCCGTCTGCATAAGGTTTTCCTTCCTCGAAAGCTCTCTTTTCTGCTTTTTTCATAGGGCCGTAATGAGGAATTACGCCGCATCCGAGTAAGCCGCAGAGCAACAGGGCAAAGATACAATAGAAGTTGAACGGTGCCGCGTGAACAACGATGTCCTGACCGATCTGTGAATCGGTGACGCAACCGATGCCTACAAGCAATCCTGCCACGTAAATGCCCCAGGATGTGAACGGAATTAAGCAACAAATCGGTGCCGACGTAGAGTCACAGACATAAGCCAAAAATTCTCTAGACGCTTTTGCCTTGTCAGTGATCGGACGCATTACATTACCAACATATAACGGTGAGAAGTAGTCAGAGAAGAAGATAAAGATGCCAAGGGCAAAGGCCATGCTTTCTGCACCTTTTCTTGTCAAGTTCATTGCATCTACTCTGTCTGCAAATGCTTTAATCGCGCCTGATTTCTGGAAGTACGCAACTAAAATACCGATAAATACTTCAATTGCAAGTACCCAAATGAAGTCAGCGTTACCTAAAGCGTTTTGAAGTAAGCCGGTAAAGCCGGTAATGATGTTCTGTCCCATGATGACGATACCTATTAAGCAGCCGATCAGCAGGGAAAGAAGTGCATCTTTTGTCCAGAATGCAAGTACTAATGCAATACATACCGGGACCAGTGAAATAATTCCATATTCCATATGTTTCTCCTTTCACGGTCAGTGTTTGACCTTATAAAATGATTACAAAAGTATGTAAAGCAAATTGCATGCCAAAATTCAACGCTTTTACTTTATCCCCTTTTTTCGGGCATTTTTGTACGTTTTATGTTCTTTGTGTCAAGTATGTGAAATGTATATATTGATTATTTTTTGACAAAATATGAGCGTTATCGCTAAGAAAAAGTGGCGAAAATCCGCCACTTTAATCCCATCTGTATTCTTTATCGTAATCGTAAATCTTTCCCGTGCGAGCGTTGATTTCAAATTCGTACTCGTAGTCCCCTGCGCAGAACTCGATATCGTAAATCCGCACTCCGTCGTCATAGGCGAGATATGCCTTAACAAACTCCGCATCGGAAGCGCTGACTCCCGCCTTGTTAAGAGCGATCTGTTTTGCCTTCGCCTTTCCGATATATCCCGATGCGGAAGATGTCCCGGCGCTCTTTGTTTTTACCTTTATGTCCTCAAAATCGCCGTAATACTTGTAGCCCAAGGCTTCATTCACTGCGCGAACCTTAAATTTATAATAGGTCCCCGAGGAAAGCCCCGTCACCGTGTAGCTCGTCTTCATGGTGGTGATCAGCCGCTTCCAGCTTCCTGTGTTTGAATTATATCTGTAAACCTGGTATTTGTCTGCCCGGTTCACCTTGTTCCAGCTCAGGGTAATGCTTGTTTTGGTTTTTGCAGAAGCCCGCAGCTCATCTACATCGCTTGGAGATGTAGCGGTGGTGAATACCTTGGAAAATTCTCCGGTCCGGGTGCCCTGAACTGCCCTTACCTTGAATTTATAGGTACTTGCGGATAACAAATCTTCGATTTCCCCGTGGGTCTGCTGCGTTTTTTTCGCCAAAATCCATGTTCCCGACGAAGAATATTGGTAAATTTCGTAACCATCTGCTCCGGCGACGGAATCCCACGCAAGGGTTAGTTCGTCGTCGTCTCTTGCAACGGTCTGCAAGCCCGTAGGTGCGGAAATGGCGGTGGTTGTTACCGCTTGCGTTGTCGCTGCCAAAGCGAGTTCCGCAGGAAAAGCTACGGTTAAAAGAAGCGCCAGCATAATTGAGAACGCCACAGCTTGCAAATTTGTTTTGTTTTTCCATAAAGTTTTTTTCATAATATTCAGCCCCTTTTCTTTGTCTCTTTTTAATTTTTTGTTCTTTATCTTATGGCTTAATCATACAAGGGAAAGATTAAAGAAAAATTAAAAGTTCAAAATTTATTTTCCGAAGCGATGACAAAAGGCTTGTTTTTATGTATAATGGACTTGCTGGCTGAGAATAACGGCAGAAACGGAAATTAACAAATTGACAATTTAAAGGAGATTCACTATGCATTCACCCGGAAAAGTTGCATTTTCTATATTTGGTCTGGACGTGGCGTGGTACGGAATCCTGATCGGTTTCGGTTTCCTGCTGGCGACCTACATCTCGTACAGACGGGCGCCGAAGCACGGAATTGAGCCGGACTTCATTCTCGACCTCATTTTGTGGATGATCCCCTCGGCGATCGTCGGTGCCAGAGCCTACTATGTCATTTTCCAGTGGGATTCTTACGCAGGAGACATTGCAAAAATTTTAGATGTGCGGGGAGGTGGTCTTGCGGTACACGGCGGGCTAATTCTCTGCTTTTTCGTGGGTTATTTCGTCTGCAAGCACTATAAGCAGAGCTTTGTCCGCACCACTGACCTTGTGGCGGTGGCGATCCCCCTCGCCCAGTCCATCGGTCGCTGGGGAAATTTTTTCAACGAGGAAGCTCACGGAGGAGTGACGGACCTCCCTTGGGCACAAATCATTGACGGCGTAGGCTATCACCCCACCTTCCTCTACGAATCGCTCTGGTGCTTCGGTCTGTTTTGGTTCCTGCTGTGGTTTGACGACTACAAACGCAGCTTTGACGGTCAAATGATTTCATTATATATGATTCTTTACTCGTTGGAGCGTTTCTTCGTGGAAGGACTGCGAACGGACAGCCTGATGATCGGGCCGCTGAGACAGGCGCAGCTTATCAGCCTTTGTCTTATCGCTGCCGGCGTGGTTTTGTACGTGGTTCTGAAAAAGAAATCCGCTGCCAAGGTTTAACTGAAATTTTTGTCGAATTTTGCATTTTATCAGTTATAACTTATGATTTTGCTATTTCATTGTTGATTTTCAGATGTAAATGCGTTATACTGTGGGTAATCACAAAACGGGAGGCTGAAATTTATGATTAAGCGTGAACTGTATATGAGTCGTATCCGTCCGTTCATCGGATCGGAACTTGTAAAAGTTATGACAGGAATTCGCCGCTGCGGAAAGTCGGTCATGTTGGAACTGATTAAACAAGAACTTGCGCAGTCCGGCGTCAGCCCCACGCAGTTTATCTCCATCAACTTCGAAGATATGCGTTATTCTCATTTGCAAACAGCTCAGGCTTTGCACGATGAAATTGTCAAGAGAGTCGCAGAGGTTGAGGGTAAAGTCTACTTGTTCTTTGATGAAATACAAGAAGTCAAGGACTGGGAAAGGTGCATCAACTCTTTCCGGATTTCGCTGGATTGTGATATCTATATTACCGGCTCGAATGCAAAATTGCTGTCAGGCGAGCTTGCAACATGCTTAGGCGGTCGGTATGTGGAGTTTATCATTTACCCCTTCTCCTTTGGGGAATTTATGGAATTGTACCATTCTGTCTCACCAAATGAATCAACACAAAAATGTTTCCAAAAGTATTTGCTTGCCGGAGGTATGCCTTATCTCGCAAATCTCCGCTATGCAGATGCCCCGTCCAAACAATATCTTTACGATCTGTTTAACTCGGTTCAACTCAAAGATATCGTGCAGCGGAATAAAATTCGAGATGTTGACCTGTTGGAACGAATCATTACTTATGTGATTTCCAATGTGGGTACGACCTTCTCTGCGACCTCTCTTGCGAAGTTCTTAAAAAATCAGCAGCGTGTCGTTGCCCCGGAAACGATTCTAAACTACATCAAATACTGCTGCGAAGCTTACCTTTTCTATCAGGTGAAGCGGGAAGACCTACAGGGCAAACAGATTCTTGCCTCCAATGAGAAATATTATATCGCCGACCACGGTATCCGTGAGGCGGTTTTCGGCGGCAATATGCGGGACATCAATCTTATTTTAGAAAATATCGTATATCTTGAATTGCTCCGCCGAGGCTACAGGGTAACCGTCGGCAGAATCGGCGATAAGGAAATCGACTTTGTATGCGACAAGCGCGGTGAAAAGCTATATATTCAGGTCACTTACCTGTTGGCGTCGGAGGAAACGATAAGCCGTGAATTTGGTGCCTATGATAATATCCGCGACAATTTCCCGAAGTATGTCGTTTCTCTCGATGAACTTGATATGAGCCGCAACGGTATCAAGCACAGAAATGTACGGGATTTTCTCTTAGCCGAGGAATGGAATTAAGCGCACTCCCCCGCTAACGGTTCCATCGCTGTCCCATCGCTGCCCACGCCGGTTCCTTTGCGAATGCGATTGAATCCCGCTGACTCTTGTGCTATAATACTAAGGCGAACAGAATCCAAAGAAAGGCGAAAGCCCTCGGCAAATAGGGTTTTCGGATAGGTAACTATATATGAAATTAGGCATCGTCGGACTTCCAAATGTTGGAAAGAGCACCTTGTTCAATGCGATAACAAAGGCGGGCGCCGAGGCTGCAAACTACCCCTTCTGCACCATCGAACCGAACGTAGGGGTTGTTACGGTTCCGGACGAACGCATTACAAAGCTCCACGAAATATACAATTCAAAAAAGACGATTTACGCCACCATTGAATTTTGCGATATCGCAGGGCTTGTGAAGGGCGCCTCCAAGGGCGAGGGGCTGGGCAACAAGTTCCTCGGTCACATTCGCGAGGTAGAAGCCATCGTTCATGTGGTGCGCTGCTTCGAAAACGATAACATCGTTCACGTGGACGGAAAAATCAATCCGGCAAACGACATAGACACCATCAACACCGAGCTTCTGCTCAGCGACATGGAGATCATGGAGCGCCGCCTGCAAAAATGCGAAAAGAACGCCAAGTTTGACAAGTCCGCAAGGGAGGAGCTGGACCTGCTTCAGAGAATTTACGCTCATCTTTCCGAGGGGAAAAACGCCCGCAGCATGGAGCTTGACGAGGAAGAAGCCGAATTTGTAAAGACCATCGGACTACTTTCCTACAAGCCGATCATCTATGTTGCCAATGTTTCCGACGACGGAGTGGCAGACGCCGAAGCCGGCAAAAACCCTCATGTGGAAGCCGTCCGCAAAATCGCAGCGGACGAGGGTGCCGAGGTAGTGGTAATCTGTGCGGAAATCGAGGCGGAGATGGCTGAACTGGAGGACGAGGAACGCAAGATGTTCCTGGAAGAGCTGGGAATCGAAGAATCCGGTCTCGATAAGCTGGTCAAGGCTTCCTACGCCTTGTTAAATCTCATCTCGTTCCTAACCGCAGGAGAGGACGAATGTCGCGCTTGGACCATAAAGCGCGGAACCAAGGCTCCTCAGGCTGCCGGAAAAATCCACACGGACTTCGAAAAGGGTTTCATCCGGGCTGAAACCATCGCCTATGACAAATTTATGGAGGTGGGCGGTTCCATGGCTGCCGCCAAGGAAAAAGGCTTCCTGCGCTCCGAGGG
>CAVHEY010000187.1:0-26938 GCA_963635155.1 Bacteroides stercoris | reverse complement strand
CAGAGAAACGGACACCCGGGGACATTTTCACCGGGAAATCAGATAAAAGGCTTGACTTGAACATTCGTGTCTGGCGAAAAATGAAAAAAGAATTTTATCCCCTATTTAAAAAACGCCATGAAAAGCTGCGGGGTGCCGGGAAGCGTCGGAAATCCCTGATTCCGGCGAGCTGACAGCCCTTGCGCACTCTGCAATCGGTTCCGCAATCGCCGTTACGCAATCGAAAAAAGCATTGCACTTTCGACAGAAAAGATGTAAAATTCTCTATAACATACTTTACGTGGGAGAAATACCGAAAATGAACGCAGAAAAAAATAAACCGATCGTATATATTGCGGCGACGGCAGCCTATTTGGCTTTCATGATAGGCGCAGTCCTGTACGGAAAACACGAGAATGCGGTCCAGCAGGCAAATATACTGGTGAATATCACGATGGGCGCAGGATTCCTCGTCTATCTGAAGATATATGAATACGATTTGTCCTTTGCCATGCGAATATATGACAAAAAATGTCTATATATAGTCTATTTCTTGATATTTGCAATGCTTATCGGTAACTATTATTTGATCGATATTCCGTTTTCGGAGAATATTTCGGCGAATGTGTGGTGCCTGACGGAGGCGCTTGCCGTGGCAGTTGCCCTTGAAACCGTGTGCAGAGCGCTGGGCGGGTATTGCTTTCCGAAGCTGACCGTCAAGGCAGAGGCGCTGATCATTCTGTGCAGTGCCGCAACAAGTCTTTACCAATGCGCTTACAGCCCGAAACAGGGAATTATGGCGTTTCTGGTGTCTATCGGCATTGCGGCGATGATGACAGGACTATATTTTCGATACAGAAAACTCGGCGCGAATATGGCAACAAATTTCATACTCTACTATCTTGTGCATGTGACTGCGATAAACAGCAATTCAGGCAAGACGATTTTGGGGAATCTGTCGATGGCAGTTATAGGAATTGCGGCGCTGGGAATGTTTGTGTACGGATGCGTGATGCTCAAGGCATACAACAAAAACGGCGTATTTGACGACCGGGAAGCGGTAAAAGCACAAAATGAAAAGAATGAGCAGTTCCGGGAAGCCTTCTCCCAAAGCAAGGCAAAGTACGCCGAAAAGATAAACGAAAAGACCGCGCCTACGGTAGAGGCGAGGAGAGAAAAATATATGGAAAAGCAGCGGCGCAAGGAAGAAAAGCGCCGAGAAAAAAATCGTGAAGCGAAAAAGAGAGGGAAAACCAAATGATTGATGAGAAAGCGATTAAAAAAATAGTTGAAAAGGTCGTGAAGGAGAAGCTTGGTGAAAGCCTGTGCCCGGGGCAGACCCTGGAAACGGCGGAGGGCTTTACGAAGATCAAGGACCCTTCCGGTATTCTAAAAATAGCCCAGGACACGGTTAAATGCGAGCCTTTTGAACAGCGGGGAGTTGCCCTGAAAGATGTCACCACCCTGAGGGAGGCGCCCAATATGGGGTGCGGCATTATGGAACTTGACCACACCTCTTTCGAATGGACGCTGACCTACGACGAATATGATATCGTGCTTGAGGGAAATCTTGAGATAGAAATTGACGGAAGGACTTTGAAAGCGAGTCAGGGCGAGATTATCTTCATACCGAAAAATTCGCATATCCATTTCCAAACACCGGACTTTGCCAGATATGTGTATGTGACCTATCCGGCGGATTGGCAATAAAAAAATGATGGCGAGAAGATTTTTTGCGAAAAAAATTGTCCGCGAAAAAAATTGTGGAAAAGCGGCGAAAATCATTGATAAACCCTTGACAAAATGCAGAAATTAGTGTACCCTATAGTTGATGTACAACGGAGTGCATCTCAAACAGCACTGAAGCTTATGTGATTCGTTTTGCATAAGCTTTTTTTGTTAGAATTCACGCAAGCAGAAATGGGAAGGCAAAGCATGAAGACAAGAGTAGTCATCGCCGATGATGACGTGATTACCAGATTAGACATTAGAGAGGCTTTGGAATTTCAAGGCTACGAAGTGATCGGAGAAGCGGCTGACGGTATTGACGCCGTGGAGCTGTGTTCCCAACTGAAGCCGGACGTAATCCTTTTAGACGTGAAGATGCCGGTGATGGACGGTTTGACCGCCGCAAAACTTATCGCAGGAGCGCAAAACGAGATTGCAGTGATTATGATAACCGCCTACAACGACAGACAGTTTGTGGACAAGGCAGGAGAATTCGGAGCGCTGGGATATTTGGTCAAGCCCATTGACGAAAAATCCCTTACGCCGACCATTGAGATTGCGCTCAGACGCCTCAGAGAATTCAACGAGCTAAAGACTGCCGTTGCACAGCAGGAAAAAAAGCTGGAGGAACGCAAGATTATCGAAAAGGCAAAAGGAATCCTGATAAAGAATAATTCCATTACCGAGGACGAGGCGTACAAGTATCTCAGGACGATAAGTATGAATAAGCGAAAAACGATTGTAGAAGTTGCGAAAATTATCATCGACACGGACAGTATGTTGCATTGAAAGGAATCCACTTTTACATTTTACATTTTTATAGGTTCACAATGATGTGAGCGGGTGCGAAGAAGCGCAGGGAAAGCCGAGAACGGTTTACTTTGCGCTTTTTTTACACCGAAAACAATGACGGAGGGAAAGATGATGAAAGACGATAACCGAATTTTGTCGGTGGGAATAGACATCGGGACCACCACGACGAGTATGATTGTCAGCAGACTTGCGGTGGAAAACACGGCAATGGTGTATATGGCGCCTAACGTGGAGCTGACCGCAAAGGAAATAATCTATCGAAGTCCCGTTTACTTAACACCGCTGCTAGATGCCGAAAGGCTTGACGGTGACGAAATAAAACGCATTATCGAAAAAGAGTACGCTTCGGCAGGTATACGACCGGAGGACGTTGACAGCGGGGCGGTGATCATAACCGGCGAGTCTGCGCTCAAGGAGAACGCGAGACTGATTACGGACAAGCTTTCGGAATTCGCCGGAGACTTTGTGGTAGCCACCGCAGGACCGGATTTGGAATCCATCATTGCCGGCAGAGGCGCAGGCGCCGAGGCGTTTTCAAAGACCTACGGCTGCGTGACCGCAAACCTCGATATCGGAGGCGGTACGACGAATATTTCGGTGTTCAACTGCGGAGATTTGGTGGGACAAACCTGCATAGACGTCGGAGGCAGACTTATCAAATATAACAAGAATCGCGAAATAACCTATGTATCGAAGCGATTTAACGATGTAGGCAAGGAGCGAAACATCTATGTTACGCCGCAAATGGTGGTAGATGACAATAAGCTTGCGCTGGCGGGAGATCTCCTGGCAGATGTGATTTTAGATGCCTTGCATCAAGAACATTACAGCTTTACCAAAATAGCGACAACGCACAATTCCCGAAAGCTGAGCCTACCGTATCCGATTCAATATATTTCCTTTTCCGGTGGCGTGGCTGACTGCTACTACAACAAGGAAACGGATCTGTACAAGTATGACGACCTGGGACCGTGCATAGCAAAAGCCCTCGCCGAAAAACTGCCGAAGGAGCCTTACGAGGTTATCGAACCGAAGGAGACCATAAGGGCAACGGTTGTAGGCGCAGGGATATACACCACAGAGGTGAGTGGCTCCACCATATCCTACACCGACGAGATTTTCCCGATAAAAAATTTGCCGGTGTTCAAGATAGGAGAAAGAGCAGAAAACGCACTCTATGCCGGTGATACCCATATTGCGCGGGAGGAACTCGGCTGGTTTATGGGACAGTCCCAAAATGAACGCATAGGGATATGCATAAAGGGCAAGCAAAAGGCAAGCTATGACGACATCATCAACCTTTCGAAGGCGCTCATCGAAATCGACGAAAACTGTTTGGGCGACGATATGCCGATGATAATCCTTTGCGAAAACGATATGGCAAAGGCACTGGGACAGATACTGAAGCGCTATATGAAGAGCGACAAATGCGTACTCTGCCTCGATAAAATTAAGATGGGATCGGGAGATTACATCGACATCGGGCGACCGATTTTAAACGGCATTGCGGTGCCCATTGTGATAAAGACATTGATATTCAGCTAAAGACCAGTATACGGAGGTGCAACCTTGAGACTAAAGACAATGCTTGGCGGAACAATATACCAATTTGATTCGGTTAAGGAAGTTCTGGCAAAAGCAAACGAAAAAAAATCAGGCGATGAGATGGCGGGACTTTCCGCAAAATCCGTTTCGGAGAGAATCGCCGCAAAAGAGGTCTTGTCGAACCTGCTGGTATCAGATGTGAGAAACAATCCGGCGGTTCCTTATGAAGAAGACGAAGTTACGAGAATCATTCAGGACGATTGCTGCGACGAGGTTTACGGCAAAATAAAGAATTGGTCCATCGCCGAGCTGAGAGAGTACATTCTGTCCGAAAAGACCACAGAGGAAGATATAAAGAAGCTTTCGAGAGGGTTGACTTCGGAAATGGTTGCGTCGGTTGCCAAGCTGATGTCGAATTTGGACTTGGTATACGGCGCAGGAAAGGTCAGAGTGCCTGCAACCTGCAACACAACCATTGGGCTTAGGGGTTGCCTGTCCACGAGACTTCAGCCGAACCACACGGTGGACGGAATCGACGGCATAAGAGCGTCGCTGTACGAGGGTCTGAGCTACGGAACCGGGGACGCGGTGCTGGGGCTTAACCCGGTAAATAATACGGTAGGTTCCTGCAAGCAGGTTCTCGAACTCTTCGAAGAGGTAAAGAACAAATTCGAAATTCCTACGCAAATTTGCGTACTGGCACATATTACAACACAGATTGAAGCGGTAAAACAGGGAGCGCCGGCAGATATGATTTTCCAGTCCATCGCAGGCTCCGAAAAAGGAAATTCAGCCTTCGGCTTCGGCACGGAAACGGTAAACGAAGCTTACGAAATCCTGAAGAACCGCGGTACCAGCAAGGGTGACAATCTCCTGTATTTTGAAACCGGTCAGGGATCGGAGCTGTCCTCGGACGCGCATTTCGACACCGACCAAGTTACGATGGAAGCCCGATGCTACGGATTTGCAAAGCATTTCAAGCCTTTCATGGTAAATACGGTAGTGGGATTTATCGGACCGGAATACTTGTACGATTCCAGACAGGTAATCAGAGCCGGACTGGAAGACCATTTTATGGGGAAACTCTCCGGGGTGCCGATGGGTTGCGATTGCTGTTACACGAACCATATGGACGCAGATCAAAACGATATCGAAAATCTTTCGATCTTGCTTTCGGCGGCGGGTGTCAACTACATTTTGGGCGTGCCGAGCGGCGACGATATCATGCTGAATTACCAGACAAACGCTTACCACGATACGGCGGCGCTGCGAGAACTCCTGGGGCTTCGCCCAATAAAGCCATTTGAAGAATGGTGCGAAAAAATGGGAATTATGGAGAACGGCAAACTGACAAAGTATGCCGGAGATCCGTCGATATTCATGAGAAGGTAGAAAGGAGGAAACTTGTGGACAATAAGCAATTAGTTGAATTGATAACCGCCGAGGTTATAAAAGCGCTGAAAGAGACAGGCTTGATGGAAACAGGGTCCTCTGACGGAGAGCAAAATTACGGGGCTGACTGTGGCGGTTTAATCGACATCGCCAGCAAGGAATACAAAGACTCGATACAGATTGCGGATCCTGAGAACCAGATGGCGATAAATGCAATGCGCAGAGCGACAACCGCAAGAGTCGGCATAGGTCGTTCCGGTCCGAGACTCAACACAAAATCCCTGATATCCCTCCGGGCAGACCACGCAATGGCAAAGGACGCGGTACTCAAATCCGCCGATGAAAACATCTTGCGGGAAATGAATCTGCCGGTGATTCAGTCTCAGGCAAGGGAAATAAACGAACACCTTACGAGACCGGACTTAGGCAGGAAGCTTCCTCAGGAGTCCATAGATTTTATAAAGCAAAATTGCGTGATGAATCCGCAGGTACAGATTTATGTATCCGACGGACTCTCAAACTCGGCGATTGACGAGAACATTCGGGAGATCCTTCCGGTGCTGACGGACGGTCTGAAGGAAAAAGGAATTACCGTCGGGACGCCGTTCTTCGTCAAATTCGGACGTGTGCCTACCATGGACGTGATTTCCGAAATAACGGGAGCCGAGGTAACCGTGGTGCTTCTCGGCGAAAGACCGGGACTGGCGGCAGCAGACAGTATGTCGGCATATATGGCATACAAGGCGACGGTAGGAATGCCGGAATCCCGCAGAACCGTAGTTTCAAACATACACAAGAACGGAATACAGCCTGTGGAAGCAGGGGCGTATCTCGTAGAAATTATTGAAAAAATGCTCAGCAGCCGAACAAGCGGCGTTGACTTAGTTCTGTAAGGAGGTGAAAGTTTGAAAGGCGATAGAATTCAAGCGACAGTCCTGAGTATTCAGGAAATACCCAATGCCGACCCGTTCTTGCTGGAAGCCCTGAAGGTTCCGCCGGGCTACCGATCCCTGGGGATCATGACCTCAGACATAGACGATATTTCCTACGCGGCGATTGACGAGGCAACAAAAAAGGCAGACGTGGTCGTGACTTACGCCCATTCGATGTACGCAGGCTCAGGAAACGCATCTACGGAGCTTGCCGGTGAATTTATCGGAATCCTTGCAGGACCGACTCCGGCAGAGGTAAAGGCAGGAATCGCGGCATTCAGCGAATATGTGCAAAATGACGCCTTCTTCTACTCGGCAAACGATTCCGGCTCAATTCCGTACTTTGCCCACACCATATCCAGAACCGGCAGCTACCTTTCGGGAGTTGCGGGAATTCCGGAAGGGACACCGATGGCATATCTGATCGCTCCCCCAAACGAGGCGATATGCGGTTTGGACGAAGCGCTAAAGGCAGCGGAGGTGGAGATGAAGGTATTTTACGGACCGCCTACCGAGACAAACTTTGCCGGAGGATTGTTGGTGGGGGACCAGGCAGCCTGCCGCGCGGCATGCGAGGCATTTGCCAGAACCGTAGAGAAGATAGCGGACACGCCGAAATCCTTTTCGGCGGAAGAAGAAACTTGTTTATAAAAAAAGATTAACATAAATAGATTCTGAAAATATTCGGGAGGTGAAAATTTGGAATACGATAAAGATTTACGTTCCATTCAGGAAGCGAGAGACTTGATTAAAAACGCAAAAGCGGCACAAAAGCAGTTTGCAAATTGGTCGCAGGCAGAAATTGACAAGCTGACAAAGCACATAGCGGACAGCTGCGTGATAAACGCGGAGCCCTTGGCAAAGCTTGCACAGGAAGAAACCGGATTCGGCAAGTGGGAGGATAAGATTCTCAAGAATTTGCTGGGTTCAAAGATGACCTACGAGGCGATGGAAAACCTGAAAACCGTTGGAATCATACGGGAAGACAAGGCAGGACATTTCTTTGAGGTGGCGGTTCCCGTGGGAGTTGTTGTCGCACTGATTCCGTCGACAAACCCTACGTCAACAGTAATGTATAAAGTACTGATTTCTCTGAAAGCAGGAAATGCGATTGTTATATCTCCTCATCCCAGCGCAAAGAATTGTATTTTCGAAACCGTAAAGGTAATACAAAAGGCGTGCAAGGAGTGCGGCGCACCGGATAATATCGTTCAGGTGGTAACGACTCCGACCATGCAGGCGACGGACACACTTATGAAGCACAAAGATACAGGATTGATCTTGGCGACAGGCGGAGAGGCGATGGTACACGCGGCATACTCCTCGGGCAATCCGGCACTGGGCGTAGGACCGGGAAACGGACCTGCGTTTATTGAAAAATCGGCGGACATTCCGACGGCGGTACGCAGAATCGTTGAGTCAAAGACCTTTGACAACGGGACAATCTGTGCCTCCGAGCAATCGGTTATCACCCAGGAATGCATAAAGGATCAGGTCGTTGCGGAGATGAAGAGACAGGGCTGCTACTTTATGAATGAAGAGGAAATCGCAAAGGTGGGCAAGTACATCATGCGAGCCAACAACACGATGAACCCTGCAATCGTAGGAAAATCCGCACAGACCATAGCGAAGATGGCAAGCATTGATATTCCTGCGGATACGCTCATTCTCGTTGCCGAAACCAACAAGATCGGCAAGGACAATCCGTATTCGAGAGAAAAGCTTTGTCCGATTCTGGCATTCTTCACGGTAAAGAATTGGGAAGAAGCCTGCGACAAGTCCATCGAGATTTTGGAAAACGAAGGCACGGGACACACCATGACGATTCACTCAAAGGACGAAGAAATTATCAAACAGTTCGGTCTTCGCAAGCCGGTATCCCGGGTACTCGTAAATGTGGCGGCATCTCTTGGCGGCGTGGGAGCCCTTACGGGATTGCAGCCGGCGCTGACCCTCGGATGCGGAGCAGTGGGCGGTTCGGCGTCCTCGGATAATATCGGACCGATGAATCTGCTGAACATCAGAAGAGTTGCATACGGAATATCCGAACTCAGCGACCTCAGACGAGAAGCAGCACAGATTAAGACAAGCCCAACCGGCGGCTGTTCCCACGCAACCTGCGAACCGCAGAACGGCGGCGAAAAAGAATTGACAAGAAATCAGATTGAAGAAATCACAAAAGAAGTATTGAGATCGATTTTAGCTAACAGATAAAAATAATGAAAAAGGAGAAATAAAATGGAAAACAACGTAAAGATGGCGCTTGGAATGGTAGAAACCAAAGGATTGGTAGGTTCAATCGAAGCAGCAGATGCTATGGTAAAAGCAGCTAACGTAACGCTGATCGGCAAAGTACACGTAGGCGGCGGACTGGTAACGGTTATGGTAAGAGGCGATGTAGGCGCCGTAAAAGCGGCAACGGAAGCCGGCGGAGCAGCCGCGGACAGAGTAGGCGAGCTGGTATCCGTACACGTAATCCCAAGACCGCATAACGAAGTGGAATACATTCTTCCGACCTTAAAGTAAGAATCAAAAGGGAGAAAAACGATGGCTTCAGGAGTAATTGAAAATCTCTCCTCGGAGGTTATGGCAATGGCCGAGGCTTCGGTGGGAGCGAAAAAAAAGACAAATAAATCAAATAAAAAAGATAATAACGATCATAACGAAAAGAAAAATGACGAAGGGAAAAAGGAGAATACGACAATGGAAAATAAGGTAAAAATGGCGCTTGGAATGGTAGAAACCAAAGGATTGGTAGGTTCAATCGAAGCAGCAGATGCTATGGTAAAAGCAGCTAACGTAACGCTGATCGGCAAAGTACACGTAGGCGGCGGACTGGTAACGGTTATGGTAAGAGGCGATGTAGGCGCCGTAAAAGCGGCAACGGAAGCCGGCGGAGCAGCCGCGGACAGAGTAGGCGAGCTGGTATCCGTACACGTAATTCCGAGACCTCACGACGAAGTGGAATATATCCTTCCGACATTAAAATAAGCTTGGGTGTGGGAAAGTTTACCCACGCAGACGATTTTATTCGAAGGAGAATGACTGATGCAGATAATTAGGGCAAAGGATATAGAGAATGCCACAAAAGAAATGATTGTAAAAGAATTTCGGGCAGACTTTACGATGTTTATCAGTCAGGAAGCCAGAGACTATGCCGAAGCGAACGGGATAAGAATTATCGACAAAGATGCAAAGGCAAAACCAAAAAAGCCCGAGCATATGACGAATCTCGACGCAAAGCGGCTCGTCCTGAAAAATCATCCTCGGATCATACTCAGAGGAAAAATCGATACATTCCAGTCAAAAGTTTTGGAGATACAGATTTTAGCAGAAGAGCTGAGATTTCCCCATATGGTAAATATGTTGCAGGAAATCAACGATTATGCGCGAAAGATACTTGTCGCTGAACTTTTGGAGGAAAAGCTTGATGAAAAAATCAAGCTTTTGGGACTTGACGAACACGAACTTCGCTATGTCTCACAACATCCGGCACAGTATTTTGGGATAGGACATATTGCCCCGTCGTACAAGATGGGCAAACTGCCCATCGAGCTGAATCTTCTCAGGGCGATGTCCAGAGAGGTTGAAATCGCCGCAATCAACGCATTTTGCGACACCACCGGCGGCAAAGAAAAAATCTCCAGACCGGATATACTGAGAGCCTTAAATCGCCTGAGCAGCGCATTGTACATCATGTACCTTGAGTGCCTGGCAGAAGGGAGTGAATCGTAATGCAAAATGACAGGATAAACGAAGAAGTAATAAAGAACATTGTAAGAGAAGTTGTGTCCGGCTATCGTCCGGCGTCGCAGGCAAAGACGAGCCAAAGCGATGTGGAGATTTTGGTAGAAGCGTCGGGCAGACACGTGCATCTTTCGGAGCAGGATATCGAGAGGCTGTTTGGCAAGGGCTATAAGCTGACTCCGAAGAAAAACCTTTCGCAGATCGGACAATTTGCCAGCGAAGAACGGGTGACCCTTATCGGACCGAAAAATATATACCGCAATGTTGCGGTTTTGGGACCGGCGCGCAAGGGAACCCAGGTTGAACTGAGCCTTTCGGACGCAAGATTTCTCGGAATCGATGCGCCCCTGAGAATGTCCGGCGACCTTAGCGGCGCCGCAGACATTATCATTGCCACGGACAAAGAGTCCATTGCGGCGAAGGGCTGCGCAATCGTAGCAAAGAATCACATTCATATGACACCTGCACAGGCGAATCAATGGGGATTCTCGGACGGGCAGGAAGTATCGGTGTCAATGAGGACGATGAGACCGATAAGCTTTGACGGCGTTGTAATCAGAGTCTCGGACGAAGCGGGACTGGCAATGCACATTGACTTTGACGAGGCAAACGCTTGTATGTTCAAAAACGGGAATACGGGAGTGATCAACGCCAGTACGCCGGTGGGCTGTAGTGTGGGAATGCTGAACAAGCAGGAAGAACCAAAGGCAGAGGCAGGCACGGCGCTGAGAAAGCGGTTTATCACAGAGGAAGACATCAAAAAAGCCTTGAAAAACACCAACGCGACGAAACTTTCGGTACCAAAGAACGCCATACTGTCCGCTCCGGCAAAAGACTATATTAACAAAGAAAAAATAAATTTGATATTTATTTAGGAGAGACAATGATTATATGTAAAGTTGTGGGCCACGTATGGGCAACAAAAAAAGAAGAAAGCCTCGATGGATCAAAACTCATGGTTGTAGAGCAGACGGATACCTACGGCGAAGCAAAATCCAAGGAGACCTTTGTCGCCGCAGATGTGGTGGGCGCAGGCATCGGCGAAAGAGTTCTGGTCGTTACGGGCAGTACTGCCAGAAAAACCTTTGGCAGAGATGATATTCCCATCGACGCTGCCATCGTAGGAATTATCGACTCTCTTGAAGTCGACCGAAATAAATAAGGAGGAAAGCAGATGAATATTTTAGACAAAATCTTCGAAGGCGGAGTCGTTGGTTGCGGCGGCGCAGGCTTTCCTACCCACGTAAAACTAAAGACAGAGGTGGAGTATTTCATCGTAAATGCCGCAGAATGCGAACCGCTTTTGCGAACAGACCGATATACCATGAGAAATCGCGCGGAGGACATCATCGAGACGGTGGAAATCATAGGGAATCATCTCAAGGCTTCCCACAAGGTCATCGCCCTCAAGGGTCACTATCACGAAGAAATCGAATGCCTCAATGCCGCCATCAAAAAGAGAGGCTCGGACGTGAAATTACACGAATTGGAGAACTTCTATCCGGCGGGAGACGAGCAGATCATGGTTTACGAGGTGACGGGTAGGGTAATCCCTCCTTCGGCGATACCGGCGGCAGTAGGCGCCGTAGTATCGAATGTGGGAACCGTGGCGGCAGTTTGCGACAGCCTGAAAGGAATCCCTCTGACGCAGAAAATCATCACGCTGACGGGAGAAGTGGCAAATCCGAAGATCATATCCGCCCCTGTGGGAACCCCGATTCAAGAGATTATAGACTGCGGGAACCCTATTCCAAGCAGATATACCGTAATCCTCGGAGGTCCTTTGATGGGGAGAAGAGTGGGTGCAGACAAGATTGCTGACGAATATGTGACCAAGACCACCTCCGGAATTATCGTGTTGGACGAAAACGCTTACCTCTCGAACAGGAGAAATACAAGCGTCGAGACGATGCTGAGAGTGGGAAGGGCGGCTTGCATACAGTGCAGCTTTTGCACACAGATGTGTACCCGTCATATGCTCGGGCATCCGATACAGCCCCACAAGATCATGCGAAAACTCGCCTATCATTCGGATCTCGACGCGATATTGGAAGACGAGGACGTAAAGCAGGCGCTTATTTGTTCGGAGTGCGGTGTGTGCGAGGAGTATGCCTGCCCGATGGGCTTGCAGCCAAGGCGCATAAACAAGATGCTCAAGACGATATACGGTCAAAATAAGGTTCGATACCAAAAACCGGAAAAGACCGAGTGGGAAGCGCATCCTGCCAGAGAAAACCGCAAGGTTCCGTCAAAAAGGATTGCGGCGCGTATGGCAGTAGACCAATATTACGACTATGATATAAGAGAAACGGCGGAGGTTAAGCCTTCCAAGGTTCAAATCTCAACGAGAATGCATATAGGCGCACCGGCGCAGACCATTGTAAAAGCAGGGGACTGCGTGAAATGCGGGCAGCTGATAGCCGCAGCCCCGGAGGGGCAGATGAGTGCAAATATTCACGCATCTATCGACGGAACGGTAACGTATGCTGACGAGGCAAAGATTGTTATCGAGAAGAACGGAGGGAGGTAGAAGGACATGAATTACGAAACAATAGGTTTTTTAGAATTAAACAGCATTGCAAAGGGGATCGAAGCTGCCGACGCTATGCTCAAGGCAGCGGAGGTGGAGCTTATCAGCGCAAGACCCAGCTGCCCGGGTAAGTATCACGTACTGGTGTGCGGTGAAGTTGCTGCGGTCAAGTCCTCGGTTCAGGCAGGGGCAAAGATTGGGGAGGCGAACGTAATCGAAAAGACCGTCATTCCGAGAGTGCATCCGCAGGTAATTCAGGCGATCAATCTTGCCACCCCGGCACAGGACAGAAACGCCCTCGGCGTGCTGGAATTTTTCAGCGTTACCAGTGCGATTATGGGCGCAGATGCGGCGGTTAAGGCGGCGGACGTGAACCTTATCGAGGTAAGACTGGGAACCGGAATCGGCGGGAAGTCCTTCGTAACCTTGACCGGTGAAGTTGCAGCTGCTACCGAGGCGTGCAAGGCAGGCGCCGCAGCGGGAGGCGTTAACGGAATGCTGCTCAACTCCGTCGTAATACCGAGTCCGAGAGAAGAAATTTTCAGAGCGGTCATGTAATTGTAAAAGTTGCAAGTACGGCTCAGAAAGTGTATAATATTTTACATGAACGAGAAACTTGTTAGGGAAAAGTTCGGACTTACCCCCTCCGAATTCGAAAAGCTCAGAGAAATAGACAGAACCGTGGGAGACTTTGCGAAGCTTACGCAGAGCGATATTTTCGTGGACTGTTTTCTCACGGAGCGGGAGGGGATTGTGGTGAGCCACGGCAGACCGGAAAAATCCCTGTACAAAAGAAATATTGAAGGTGAGAAGGTGCTGCGCCAAAAGGAACCGACGGTGTTCTATACCCGGGAAACGGGCGTGGGAATGAAAGACGCGTTTGGAATTTCCCAGGAGGACGTGAAGGTTCAGCAGCGCACATCGCCTATATTCGGCGATGACGGACGGGTTATCGCCGTTTTTATTCAGGAGTCCGATGTTACGGACAGCGCCAGACTCAGCAATAAATTGACGCAGATGGCGAATTTGACCGAAAAGCTTTCGTCTCAAGGGCTTATCAAGGAGGGGGTTTGCGATATCAATTCCAGCCCCCAGGACGATAATATTTTGCTACAGGAAACCCATCATAGAATAAAAAACAATCTGCAAACGATATCCAGTATTCTCAATATGCAGCGCCGCCGAAGCGAAAATGCGGAAACGAGAGAAGTTTTGAGCGACAACATTTCCAGAATAAACTCCCTTGCGTCGATGCACGAAATTATGATGACGGCAGCCGGAGAAAAAGTCGAAATGGGTGAGGCGCTCGAAAAACAGATTCGGCTCTTTGAACATATTCACCGGGACGACGAACGACAGATTTCCTTTGACTTTGAGGGAATGCCTCTGGAGCTTTCCTTTGAAAAAGCTCAAGCGCTTTCCATGATTGTGAACGAGCTGATGGTGAATGCCATGAAGCACGGCTTCAAAAACCGCCGCAGGGGCGTGATTTCCGTGAGGCTGGTGGTAGGAGAAAATCAGGCTACGGTCATAGTCTTTAACGATGGCGAAGCGCGCCGGGAAAAAATGCCCAAAAGTGAGGGCAATTCGGGAATCGGACTGAGCATAGTGAAAGGCTTGGCGCAGGACAAACTGGGGGGAACCTATTCGCTGCAAAGCTCATACAGGGGAACCACGGCGATGGTCGGCTTTCCGATTGATATATAAGGAAAAGATGTATTAGTAAGTATCGTGGGAAAGTGAGGCACAGAATGCTAAAATATGTAGCAGAAGAAATCGCATCGACAGCAACGAGTGTTACAGGCTATCCGATTATCATTACGGACGAAAAGGGCATCATAATCGGCGCAGACAAGGCGAACCTTTACAGAATGAACGAGCTGCACGAAGCGTCGCTGGAGGTTATGCAATCCGGTCGCAAGAAAAAGCACACCCCGGAGGACTGTCTGAGACTCAAGGGTACCTATCCGGGGATTACGATGCCCATTGCCATTCATGACGAAGTTGTGGGCTCCATCGGCATAAAGGGTGATTCCGAGGAAGTTGAGCGATACGGAATGCTGGTAAAGCTCGTTGCGGAAATTATGCTGAAAGACAGAATTGAGGCGGAATCCGCTCACATCAGACATTCCAACATTCAGATGCTGGCAGCCATGATTATCACCTCAAGCGGAGATGAGATGGCAACCTCGGCAATTATCAATCAAGGCAGGCTGCTTGGATTTAACCTGACAAAGCCGAGAATTCCGATCATCGTCAGCAAGGGAACACACACGGACGAGAGCAGTCTTGCAAAGGATATGTACTCCACGAAGGTTTATCGGGCAATCAAGCGACAGTTCAATTACAGAAAGGATATCATTGCCGTTATCGACGCAACTTACGAAAAATATTTGATCTTCGCATCAGCAGAGAGAGAAAACGGCAGTATTATCGATGAAGAAACGCTCATGGAAAAATGCCGGAATATTCAGGAGGAAATCCTGGAAAATGAAGGCGAAAAAGTCTATATTGCGCTGAACAAGGCTGCAAGCACCATTGACGAGCTGAAAGCCGGTTACAAGAGAACGGAGATGATTCTGGAGGCTGCGATGCTGGGAACGACGGACAAAAGTATCGTAAGGATTATCGACGTGCCGCTGGAAAGAATGATCATGGAAATGGCGGAATACTACAAGGGAAAGAAGCTTGAGCGCCGGGTCAAAAAAATTCTAAGCGATAAGAATGCCGATATTTACGAGGAACTCGTAATTACGTGGTGCGAGTCAATGTTCAGCTTTGCGGAAACCGCAAGAAGGCTGGGAATCCACAAAAGCACCCTGACCTATCGATTTGAAAAAATCAAAGAAAATTGCGGCATCGACCTGCACGATTTTAAGGCTACCATTTCCATTTATCTCTGCCTCAAAGTATGCAAGCTCAACGAGCCAAAATAGCCGGGAAAACCATACCGCTAAAAATACAAATACAAAATATTACATCATGCCAGGCATTGGAGATTTGCTCGACATAATGCACTAAAAAAAGTGCAAATTCGTGCGAAAATTCATGTTGAAAGCATGATGTTTTTATGTTGATCTATTGTTAAAATAATAATAAAGATAAATCTATTATCTCAAGGAGGTTTATAAGATATGGTTTCAAGAAAAATTGCAGTTTTAGGCGGCGGAAACGGCGCACATTGTATGGCAGCTGATATGAAGCTGAAAGGTCATACCGTCAAAATGTTTGAATTCCCTGAATACAAGCACAATATGCAGAAGGTATTCGACACACAAACAGTTATTGCAAAGGGTAAAACTCCGGGCGCAGTAGACGGCGTTGCAAAGCTTGACTTGGTAACAGACGACATCGCAGAAGCGGTAAAAGATGCAGAAATTATCCTTTTGGTTACGCCTGCATTTGCCCACGAACATTATGCAGAAGCATTGAAGGGACATGTTACGAAAGATCAGATCATCGTTACATTCCCGGGCGCATTCGCTGCACTGGTCATCAAGAAGGTTTTCGGCGACGCTGAATGTCCTGTATTGGCAGACGCAAACAACCTGCCTTACGATGCTCGTATCTTGGAACCGGGCGTTGTTACGTGCTTCGGAAGAACAAATATGAATATCGCTTACTTCCCTGCAAACGCAAAGGAAAAATGGCATGACATCTTAGTTGATGCTCTTTTCCCGTTCCAGCGCGTATACGAGTCCGTACTGGAATCCGGACTTTCCATCGTAAACCCTGCATGGCACACAGGACCTTGCCTGTTCAACGTTTCTCGTATTGAAAGCCCTGAGGTTAACTTCTTCCTGTATCAGCACGGCTGGACGCCTTCCGCTTGTAAGCTGAACATGGTGCTGGACAACGAGAGAAAAGCAATCGGCGACGCACTGGGCTACAACCTTCACCCAATGGAGGACTTCGGCGGAATGCCTGAAAGAGCTTACACTTGGGAACAGCTCTATATGGCAGGACACGGCGATATCGCCCTTACACCGATTTCGGGACCGAACGACCTGTTCAACAGATATTTGACTGAGGACTGCCCTTACGGTTTGGTTCCTTGGGCTTCCGTTGCAGAGGTGCTGGGTGTTCCTACACCGATGACAAATTCCTGCATTGATATCTACAATGTAATTCACGAAAAAGACTGGAGAAAAGAAGGACTGACAGCTGACGACATGGGTCTTGTCGGCATGACCAAGGATCAGATCGTTAAGTACGTAAAGACCGGCGAAAAATAAATCCATCAACGAAGCTATATATTAGGTAAATATATATAAAAATGAGAAAAGGAGAAAGAAAATGAAAAAAGCACTTGCACTCATTCTTTGCTTCATCATGGTGTTCACATTCGCTGCCTGTGGCGGCGGTGGAAGTTCCACTGGTGACAGTGAAACCTACGAACTTCGTCTTGCAACTCACTACAACACAGAGCACGCAGGATATGCGGCTATCGAAAAAGCTGTGGCTGCAGTAGAAGAGGCGACAAACGGAGCGGTGACGATCAAGGTTTATCCTTCTTCGCAGCTCGGCGACTACACTTTGACTTACGAAGACCTTGGAAGAGGAGCGGTTGACCTTGCACTGATTCCTTGCCCGTCCGAGTATGACCCGAAGATCGAAATGAACTTCGTACCGTATATGTTCTCTGATTATTCGCAGCTTGCCAAGGCATTCGGTGAAGGCTCCTACTTCCTTGAAAAATACAGAGAAGTACACGCTGAACAGGGTGTTAAGCTCCTGGGAATGTATGTAGAAGGCTTGATTGGTATGGGCTTCACGAGCTATCCGGAAAATTACGGAGATCCTACCGTTCGTAAGAACCTGAAGGTTAGAGCTCCGGCTATCGAAGTTTATAACCTTGTAACCGAGGACTTGGGATATAACGCTACCACGATTCCTTACTCCGACCTGTACACTTCCATGCAGACAGGCGTGTGCGACGGTTGGATCGGCGGTACTCCGCAGCTGAACTATTCCGACTTTAAGGATATAATTAAATACTATGTAGCATACAACTGCTTCGCAGAAAACATCGGATTCTTCATGTCTCAGAAGGTTGCTGACGAAATGCCGGCTGAATATGTAACGGCTATCGAAGATGCCTTCAGAAATGCTTCCGAGGAATCCTTCACAACCGCTCAGTCCTTAGATGAAGAAGCACTTAAGGGTCTTGAAGACTACGGTGTAGAAATCATCAACCTGACAGACGAAGAAATGGCTGCATGCGTAAGCCAGATCCAAGAAGTTACTTGGCCTAAACTCTATAAGAACATCGGTGAAGACACACTGAAAGGGTTGGTTAACGCACTTAACGAATAAGACTGTAAAAAAGTCTTGAGCAATGGTCTGCGCAGCGCAAACTGCGCAGACTATGTTTTTGAAGAGAAACAAACAGAGAGGTAGATCATGGAAATGAAATTCGGAGCAAAATTCGAAAATACCGGCTTCTGGAAAGCACTCAAAGCGTTGGTAGAATGGCTTATGATTATATGCAGCATAGGCTGTTCGGGGGTAATTATTATAGCAACAATCATGCGCTATTGCTTTACGAAGAACTGGTATGGTTCCGACGAGATTATACTTATGTTTGCATTTTGGCTTTACTTTATGGGAGCTGTTTACGGCTCGTATGAAAACAGCCATATCAAGGCAGACATCGTTGCCTCGTTGGAAAGAAATATTAGAAGGAAGGATATACTCTCGCTGCTGGCACAGGTAGTACTCGTAATTGTGAACTTCGTCCTGATTATTTGGGCGGTACCGTATCTTACGGACGCCATAATCAGAATGCCGGCAACGACAGCGCTGAAAATTCCGCTGTTTATCCCGAGAATTGCTATTCTTTTGGGATTGGTATTGATGGAATTCTATCACGTATATTATTTAATCAAAAATACTGTAAACTTTAAGAGATTCGGATACTTCTCGGAACCTAACGAATACGACTATTTCCCTAAGTCGTTGATGGAAAAATATCCGAACACGGGGCTTCTTGACCACGATGCGATGGAAGCTAAGAGAGCGGCGGAAACAGCCGCATACGAAGAAGCAGCACATCACGGCGGAAAGGAGGAGAAATAAATGGTAGCTTTTATAGGTGTTTTGACATTGATCGTTGCTTTAGTCATTGGTATTCCTCTTCCGTTCGCGTTTGCCTGTGCATTTATGTGGCTTACCGTCGGATATGGATATACGCCTGACTTCATGCTCGCAGCAGGCTATGGACAGCTGAACTCGGTTGTACTTCTCGCAATTCCGCTGTTCATCTTGGCAGGCGGCATCATGGAAAAAGGTAAAATCGGCGGCGCCCTCATCGGATTCGTACAGATTTTCCTTGGACGTTCAAAATCCGGACTGGGAACCGTATCGGTAGTAACCTGTGCGGTATTCGGAGCGATTTCCGGATCTGCGGCAGCGACCCTTTCCTGCATCGGTTCGATGATGGATCCGAGACTCACGGAAGTCGGATATCCAAAGGGTTATACGGCGGCGCTCCTTGCTGCGGCTTGCCCTCTGGGACTTTTGATTCCACCTTCGTCGGCACAGATTTTGTACGCTTGGTCCTCCGGTCAGTCGGTACTTGCGTGCTTCCTGTCCACCATCATTCCGGGAATCATCTTGGTAATCTTACTTAGTGTAGTAAACTATTTCTGCACAAAGAACATGGACATCAAGGTAGCCGAAAAGCTTCCGAAAGATGAATTCCTCAAGAAGTCCGGAAAAGACGCGGTTCACGCAATTCCTGCGCTGCTCATGCCGGTTATCATCTTGGGCGGTATTTATTCCGGAATTATGACTCCAACCGAGTCGGCGGCAATCTCCTGTCTGTATGCGATCCCGGTTGCGATGTTCATCTACAAGGGAATGACATTAAAGGGTTTGAAAGAAACCCTCATCGATACATCTTGTTCGACAGGTACGGTTATGGTAATGTTCTTCATGGTAATGATTTTCTCGAAGATCCTGGTTATGGAAAACATTCCGACCCAAATTGCGGACGCATTGCTTAGCGTGACAGACAACTATATTTTGATTATGTTGCTTGTTAACCTGTTTATGATTATTATAGGAATGTTGATGGACGACGTATCGGGTATCTTGTTATGTACCCCGCTTCTCGTTCCAATCGTAACATCGATCGGTGTTCACCCGATTCACTTTGCGGCTATCCTCGGAGTAAACCTTGGCATGGGTAATGTAACCCCGCCTACGGCTCCGATGCTCTATATGTCGGGTCGTGTATGTAAGGCAAAGACAGACCAGATGCTGAAACCGATTTTGATTTTCATCATCTTCGCTTACATTCCGGTACTGCTTTTGACGACATTTATACCTGCGATTGCAACAACGATTCCGAAAATGTTTATGCCAAAACTCTTTTAACATAAGTCAATAGCAAAAGGAGTTTGCGTCGGTATCTATCGGCGCAAACTTCTGTGCTGTGGACAAAACAACGAAGGACAACAAGGGAACAGACTATGATTTACGGACTGATTGCAGGGGCGATCCTCCTTGTGGGCGGAACGGCTTTTATCCATTTCGTATATGACAAATCCGGCGACAAGAAAGAAAAATATTTCCTGTGTGCGGTGATATTTGAGATTTTGCTTCAATCTTTTCTTATATACGAATATGTGCAGCTTCGAGGCGGATTTATGGTACACGGCTGCGTTTATGGAATAACTATGGCGCTTTTGATGGGTGCGCTGATACTGTGGGCATCTAGAATGCTTTTTCGATTTTCCCATGAGGGATTTCGTGTTCTGCTGGGAGTTGCGGCGATCATTTTGGGCTATTTCGGCGGCTGCGGTATCGACATGGTTATTGCGTTTGATTCAGGCGTGTCGGCGGTGCAGTCCTACAGCGGGGCGATGGCATTGTGCATAGGCGCAGTTTCTGTAATGCTGTCCGATATTGCGGTTATCGTAAAGAATTTTTCCGTAAAAGATCGAAAGATATATCGAATGATCTTTGATATTACCAGTGCTGTGGGCATAGTAATGATTTTTTACGGTGGAATTACGGCATAGTTACACCCGCCTCAATTGAAAAGACATGAAAAACTCGTCGGAGAAGGAGAAGGCTGACGAGGTTTTGGCGTGTCTTTTTTTGTTTTTGCTTGCCAAAAAGTTGCTAAGATGATAATCTATTAACGAGATATCGCAGTTGCAAACGATGTGGAGAGTGAAAATGACCGTAGACAAAGAATTCATGGAGATGATACTGGAGTGCATTCCCGGGCTGCTTTGCATTGACAATGAGGGCAAAATTACATATGTGAATGAGAAAATGCTCAAGTATAAGAATTGCACAAGCGAGCAAATGATCGGCAGGCATATCAAAGAATTTTTTCCATACACGCGCATGATCGACAATATGGAAAATGAGAGGGATACGATCGCTTTTTATCAGGGGAACGTAACCTCTAAAGACGATGTGGAAGCCAGCGTGCATTATGTCCTTCGCAAAGACGGGAAAAGAGTCGGATTGATGACATACGACATTTTTCAAGAACTGAAAGAATTTGAGCAGTTCGTGCGAATGTACGGCGATCTGGACGATAAAATTAAGTATTACCGCAAAGAACTCAAAGAATATCGAGTTGCGAAATATTCAATTGAAGACATTATCGGCAAGTCTGAGCGGATAAAAAAGCTCAAGTCGGACATCAAAAACGCGGCAAAGACAAGTTCAACCGTACTGATTACCGGAGAAACCGGTACAGGCAAGGAACTCGTAGCACATTCAATCCATGATTTGTCCAAAAGAAGATCCAACAAACTGGTAAAACTTAATGTGACGAATCTGCCCGCCAGTCTTATTGAATCGGAACTTTTCGGATATGAGGCAGGTTCCTTTACAGGAGCAGTTAAAAACGGAAAAAAAGGTCGTTTCGAGGAGGCGGATAATGGTACGCTGTTTATCGATGAAATTGAAACATTGCCCCTTGAAATGCAGCCAAAACTTTTGCGCGTGTTACAAGAACATGAAATCGAAAGGATTGGGAGCAATCAGTCAATAGAAATTAATGTTCGAATCATATGCGCAACAAATGAAAAATTGGAAGAAATGGTAAAGGCAAAGACTTTTAGGAAAGATTTATTTTACAGGCTGGAGGTAATCAGGATCAATGTTCCGCCTTTAAGAGAAAGAAAAGAGGATATAAGACTGCTTGCGGAACATTTTATCGAGGAATACAATATGACTCTCGGAACAAATGTTACGGGAATTACAGATGCAGCCGTGGCAAAACTCGAGAAGTACGACTGGCCGGGAAATGTGCGGGAACTGAAAAATGTAATTGAGCGTGCGATAGGTATTGCAAATAATGATTTTGTGGACAGTGACTCTATAAAAATTGCTTCTATTGAGGACAATGTGGCGCCGCAAAAGGACATTATGAACGGGGCTGTGAAATATGAGGTTGATTTTAACAGCGAAAATCCGATCGAAGAGGCAAAAAGGCAAGCCGAAGCGGCTGTAATCAGGGAAGCCCTTGAGGCTGCCGGCGGGAATAAGAAAAAGGCAGCCGAAATGTTGAAAATCGCAAGGCCGCTTCTTTATCAGAAGATGAGCAGACTGGAAATAGAATAGAAAAGACGGAGAAAGTGTAAGCGAAAAATAACATGACAGTATGTGCTTACACTTTTGTTTTTTGCAAAAGAAAATTGAAAAGCAAGGGAATGAAAACGCCTAATTGCAACACCTACATTCATTGCAGCGCAAAAATAAAACAGAAAAATGTTTTGAACCGGGAGAAGCGGGAGGGAAAAGTGTAATCGCCGGCTGACATACGATAAAATTCCATATTAAAAATGTTGAAATTTCAAGGTTTTATACTTGGCATATAATTTGCTATGTACTATAAAAGAGCGTTAAATCTTAAACACTCGATTTATTTACATCATAAAAGCAAAGGAAGTATAGGAGGACCATTGAAATGAAATTGGAAAGAGGAAAAGAGTTATTGTATTTGAGCCAGCAGCAGATTGTTGATTTGAAAATCACAATGGAGCAAATGATTGACTTGATGGAAAAAATGTACACGGAAAAGAGCAAAGGGAATACGCAGATGCCGTCAAAGATTGCGCTGCATACTGTTAAAGAGTTCCCCGGCGACTTCGTTCACACGATGCCTGCATACATCTCTTCCATGAATTGCGCCGGAGTGAAAATCGTTAGCGGATATGAAAACGCAAGAAAATTAGGCTACCCGTACATCAGCGGTCTCTATATGCTTACAGATGTTGAGACAGGCATTCCGCTTGCAATTATGGACTGTGTTTGGATGACCACAGTCAGAACCGGTGCGGTTACCGGTCTTACCGCAAAAGTATTGGCAAACCCGGATAGTGAAATCGTAGGGCTTATCGGTACAGGCGTACAGGGCAGAATTCAGGTTCACGGTCTGATGGCAGTTATGAAGAACATTAAGACAATCAAGGTATTTGACAATAGCAAAGCAGCTGTTGAGGCTTATATCAAAGAGATGTCGGAGATTTATCCAAATGTTAACTTTGAAGTTGTTGACAAGAGAGAAGACGCTGTAATCGGCTGCGATCTTCTTCTTTCCTGCGTTCCGTGCTCCGTTGAACCGGGAATCGAATTCATCACCGGAGACATGATTAAAGAAGGCTGCACAGCGCTTCCTGTAGACGACCTGGTATTATTCAAACCGGAGACCTGCTCCGAGGGAACATTCGCGAAAGCCTTCACCGATGACCAGGGACAATTCAAGGGCTTCAAAGACATGGGATTCTTCAGAACATTTAAGGAAATCCCATTCGAACTTGGCGATGCGGTAACAGGCAAGGTGCCGGGACGTACATCACATGATGAAAAGATTTTGACGGTAAATATCGGAACAGGTCTTGCTGACGTAGCAACCGCAAAATTACTTTATGATATCGCGCTTGAAAAGGATTTAGGAACAGTTCTTCCGCTTTAATTAACAAGTAACGGAAAAATTTTGGAACAATGCTTCTATTTTAATTAACGAAAGGAAAAAGAGATGAGCAAGAAAGTAATCAGTCTATTATGTATGGTGGCATTAGTCTTTACGTTTTGTGTAGGATGCGGCGGCTCGGAAGCAGACGGCGAAGAAACTTATGATTTGAAGCTTGCCATGTCGTATCCGACAGACCACGCTGACACTCAGGCGGCGCAAAGAGCGGCGGATACCATAAAGGAAAAGACAAACGGCAAAGTGAATATTACCATTTACCCATCTTCCCAGCTTGGAGACTATCAGCAGGTTTATGAAGAAGTTATGATGGGAACCATCGACATGGCTTGCATCACGTTGTCAACAACATATGATTCAAGACTTGAAATGCTTACCGTTCCGTATCTTGTATCAAACTATGAAGAAGCTGTGGAAAAGTTTTCTTCAGGTTCTCAGTATTATGATTTGTTAGACGGAGTTTTGGCAGATGCCGGTGTAGACCCGCTTTGCATATTCATAGACGGATTCATGGGAATCGGAGCAACGAAGAAAATTGATAAGGCAATAGACTACACCGTTGCTCACAAAGAGCTGCTGAGAGTTCCTGCAATGGATTCCTATATTTGGACAGCAAAGGCTATGGGATATAATACGACGACAATTCCGTATTCCGATTTGTACTCAGCTCTCCAGACCGGCGTAGCTGATGGCTGGATCGGAGGCTCAGCTTATGTAAACAAAACAAGCTTTGGCGATGTATTGCAATACTATGTGGATAATAAGTACATACTTGAGCTTGTTGTTGGAGTGATTAACAGCAACACCTTCAGCTCAATGCCGCAGGAGTATCAGGATATCATAAATGAGGCATTCCAAACAGAAGCGGTTACGGTTGCAAATGACAGACAGAAACTTGACGATCAAGCGATGAAAGACATGGAGGCATCGGGAATTACCGTTGAAGTTCCTAGCGATGAAGAAATTCAAAAGGTTGCGCAACACTTTAAGGAAACGGTATGGCCGAAGTACAAGGATATTCTTGGAGACGAGCTGTACAATGACCTTCTTGCTTAACTTAAATCGTATAGTGCATTTCTATTAAGAATTTGAGATCGGAGCTGCCGCTTTTCGGATTGCTAAGAATTCGGTGGCGCGGCGCTCCGATACAATTGTCTTAGGAGGGAAGAAGATGAAAAAAAGAAAACCGATTGAGGAGATGGGCTTTTGGAAGGTCATTATCTCAATTGAAGAATATATATTGGTAATTACAAGCTTTACCGCGGCTTGCCTGATTGCCATAGGCGTATTTACAAGATATGTACTGGGAGTGGACTTCTTCGGACAGGAAGAAATCATAACCCTGATAGCAATGTGGTTGTACTGGATAGGCGGCGTTTATGGAAGCTACGAGGGGAGCCATATCAAAGGCGATATTTTGAATACCTATGTAAAGAATGAAAAAATCAAAAAAGCATTAAACACTTTTGTATATGTTGTGAGCATCGCTATAGCCGGAACCTTTACCGTATGGAGCTATGGCTATCTGATGAGAAATATTGCACAATGGCCGGTATCAATCGGACTTAAGATTCCGCTTGTAATCTGTCAAATCCCGCTTCTGATTGGATTTGCAATGATGACACTTTATGAACTTTACCACTTGATTAAATTATTATCCTCCAAAGAAAGTGACGATACCGTAGCTGGAGGTACAGCAGAGGAGGGTATATAAATGGAACTGATCATTGGCTTTATTATACTCGTTATTTTGGTAGTTATAGGCGTGCCGATCGTATTTTCTTTTGGCGCGGCGACAATTTGGTTTACGCTTTCTCTTGGGTATGACCCTTCATTCCTTATGCCGACGGCATACAGCAAGCTTAATGGTGTAGTACTTTTCGCAATCCCCCTGTTTATCATGGCAGGCGGTATTATGGAAAAGGGCAAAATCGGCGGCGCACTTATCAGCTTTATTGAAATATTTTGCGGTAGAACGAGAGGCGCTCTTTGCGCGGTAGCATCGATTACCTGTGCTGTTTTCGGCTCAATCTGCGGCAGCGGCGCAGCAACGCTTTCTTGTATAGGCTCTATTCTCGCTCCGAAAATGAGAGAAAGAAATTATCCTATGGGAGTTGCGGCTTCCGTGCTTGCTTGCGCGGCACCTATCGGAATGCTGATACCTCCGAGCTCGATTCAAATTCTCTATGCGTGGTCCGGACAGCTTTCCGTATTGGCGTGCTTCCTTTCCACCGTATTGCCGGGCATTATGCTTACCATTTTAATCGCTATAGTAGGTGTGATTATGGCAAGGAGAGAGTCAGACAGGACCGGAATAGAGATGGTCTTAGATGAGGAAGTTCCGAGACACGAGAGATGGGCAATGGCAAGAAAACGTACTTTCTCGGCAGCGCCTGCGCTCGTTATGCCGATTATCATTCTCGGCGGAATTTATGGCGGATATATGACGCCGTCGGAAGCGGCTGCGATTTCCGTTATCTATGCGCTTCCGGTGAGCATTTGGGTTTACAAGGGTGTAAAAATAAAAGGTTTGAAACAGGTATTCGTTGAAACTGCAACGACCACCGGGGTTATCATGGTAATGCTCGCGACGATTATGGTAATGAGCAGAATTCTGGTTATGGAAAATCTGCCGGGTAAAGTTTTGAACCTGTTGCTTGCAATTAGCGACAACAAGTATGTAATATTGGTTATGATAAATATATTCCTTGTTATTATAGGAATGATTATGGACGACGTATCAGGAACATTGCTCTGTACGCCAATCCTTATTCCGATTGCGATATCTCTGGGCGTAAGTCCGTATCATATGGCTGCAATCCTTGGCGTTAACCTCGGAATGGGAAACATTACGCCGCCTACGGCGCCGTTCCTCTACCTCGGAGGCAGAATCTGCAAGGTAAATACAAAGGATATGCTCAAGCACTGCTTGGTGATCATAATATTTGCCTATTTGCCAACGCTGATTCTCACGACATATGTTCCGCAGATGGCGTTATGGCTTCCGAATCTCATTATGGACGGTACATACTAATCTCAATAAAGAAAGAGGGCTGTGCGACATCTGCTGTGTAGCCTTCTTTTTCTATTTTCTATTGCTCATCTTCTATTGCTCGTCGCCGCTTCAGGGCAGTTTTCTGGCAATCTTTTGGCATTACTGGTTCTTATCCCTTAGACCTATGAAGCTTCGCAGATACTTTATTGCGATAATGCAATAAAAAGCCCTTGCAATCTCTTGCTTTCTGCGGTAAAATGAAATTTAGTTTTAAAACATTCATATCACAGGAGGCATAAAAAAATGTATGTAGTTTG
>CAVHEY010000186.1:0-2058 GCA_963635155.1 Bacteroides stercoris | reverse complement strand
CTGGGAATCGACGAGGTTCACGCGGAGCTTCTTCCGGAGGACAAAGTCCGGGAGGTGGAAAGGCTTTTGTCGGAGAAATCCCCGAAGGGCAAGCTCATGTTCGTGGGCGATGGCATAAACGATGCGCCGGTGCTTGCCAGAGCGGATATCGGAGCGGCAATGGGCGGTTTAGGCTCAGATGCGGCTATCGAGGCTGCGGATGTGGTTATCATGACCGATGAGCCGTCGAAGCTTCTCGATTTAATGGATATCGCCAGAAAGACCCTGGGAATCGCAAAGGAGAATGTGGTATTTGCCCTTGCGGTAAAACTGGCGGTGCTGGTACTCAGCGCGGTGGGACTCGCAAGTATGTGGGCGGCGGTATTCGCCGATGTAGGCGTGTCGGTAATCGCCATCATCAACGCCATGCGGGCGCTGAGGGTGAAATAAATATCCCCGCAATAGGCTACTTTTCACTCACAAAAATCTTTCTGCGGAAAACTGAAAATTTTCAAGAAAAGAGTTGATTTTTATTGAGAATTTTCATATAATAACAGTTGAAAAGAGAAATCTTTTGAGAGGCTCAATGGGATAGCACCTCTTTCCCTAGTGGGGGACATTAAATATACCATGAACGCTCGGCAATAGGTGTTATGTTGTCAGCTATCCGTTTTTTAGAAAGAGAGGCTTGGTTCGCATTGAATCAAGCCTTTATTCAACTCCGAGGAAAAAGGTAGGGGGAAGAATGATGCTATCCATTTGTGATTTGATCAACAGAGAATCGCTGCCACAGGAGCAGGAAATATCGTTAAGACTCTTGATGGACTTTTATGAAAAATATTTGTGCACGAGAGTTTTTATTTTTACATTGGAAGACGATATCGAAGTGAAAATCATATTTACAGATGGCAGTGAAGTTTTTCACCTACTGGGTGCAAATCACATTTATGCGAACACACCAATGACGGGGAAACGGTTTGCAAAGGGAGTACGAGATGAAAGCATTACTTTGGCTTCATTGCGTAAGCTAAATGCGAAAGCCTACAGGGATTACCTTGATAGAATCTGTAGCCTTGCTTGCATTGATGCAGTTTTGAAGAAATCCGAGTATCTATGGTTTAAGGACGGAAGAATACAAGGTTCCGGCATTGAAGTAAAATATTTGCTGCTTAAAAACATAGACGAGAAAAGTCTGCATTTGGGGATAGATCGGAGACATGAAGATAGACCGTATTTCGCAAAGACATTGCTGGTAACAGAAGGAATCCGCAGAAACAAATTTATTGATTTAGCCAATGCGTCCTTTAAGGTAAAACGCTTGCAAATTCGGGATAAAGCAAGTGATGTGTTGCTTGAAGACATTCAACGAGAAAGAGCACGGTTTACAGCTGACGAACAGGTAAGAACTTATGCAAGAAAGTATCTTGAACGGAATAAAGGAAATCTTACTTTCCTTACTTTAACTGAAAGAGAAATCAAAACGGAGCTGAAACATTACATAGAAGGACAAACCGAAGAAATCCGCGTAGCAGTTGCCGGTCAAGACCCATATTGTACGAAAAAAATCGTGGCGGAGGCTGTAAGGAAATATCTAAAGAAAGATGCGCAGGCGAGCATACAAGGATTTAAGCACAGGTAGAAATGTAAAGCGAAGATTCGTTTCCGATTTGTCAACCTTACCTTGTCAAATCCTCGCTATATGAAAAGATGATTTTGGAGTATGATTTATCTATCGATAAGTCATACTTTTTTTATGATAAGGAGCGAAAAAATGAACAAGAACAGAATTGATATGATGAACGACAGGCTGAAAAATTCCAAGCCTGCTTTAGATGTGGAAAGAGCGAAGCTGGTTACCGAAGCCTACGAAAAATATGCAAACTGCACTCCGGTAATCCGCAGAGCGAAAGCCTTCGAGTACATACTGGACAATATGGAGCCGAATATGCAGGAGGGTGAGCTGATTGTGGGCAGCCAGACCACAAAGGTAAGAGGCGTGCCGATTTTTCCGGAATTCGGAGCAAAATGGGTGATTAACGAAATCGACCTTTTCCCTGTCAGAGGAACAGACCCGATTAT
>CAVHEY010000185.1:0-2066 GCA_963635155.1 Bacteroides stercoris | reverse complement strand
GTAGTATCCTGTTTTTACAAAACCAATCTTTGCGAATTTTACGGTGACATTCACTGTGAATTTACGGAAACTTTACGGAGGATTTTGATATGGCTGAATTAACTGCCCTTCGCTCATCGGGCAAGTTCCGGCACGAACACAAGTATGCGATAGACTATTTCAACTATCTGGCGCTCAGGCAAAAGTTACAGCCGGTCATGCAGCGGGACAAATACGCCCCTGCGGACGGGAAATACCTGATCACGAGCCTGTATTTTGACAACTGCTTTGACAAGGCGCTGAAAGAAAAGCTCCACGGAGTAAGCAAGCGGGAGAAGTTCCGGCTTCGCTACTACGGCGAAAACACGGAAACTATTTTTCTCGAAAAAAAGCAAAAGGTCAGCGGGCTTTGCCTGAAAACCTCGGCGAAGATTTCCTACGAGGACTGCCTTGAGATTCTGAACGGGAATCACGATTTTCTGCTTAATTCGGACTCGGAACTTATTTCCGAACTGGGCTTCAAGATGCAGACCCAGCTCCTCAGACCCAGAACCGTGGTTCGCTATTATCGGGAGGCTTTCGTCTATCCTGCGGGGAATGTGCGGGTGACCTTTGACTCGGACATATCCACGGGGCTTTCCCCGGACTGGTTCTTTGAGCCCTCACCTGCGCCCCTTGGGGATTCGCTGATGATCATGGAAGTAAAATACGACGAATTTTTGCCGGAAATCATCAGACATATCCTTCAGCCCCATTGCACAAGGCTTCAAGCCTTTTCAAAATACGCTTCCTGCCGGGGAATGGTGTGAACAGGAACTTATTTTTGTTGTTTTAGCCGCACAGACGGCAGATTTTATTAAGAATTAAGCCGTAGAAACGGCGGAACGGAGATTTTTTATGACTTTTAATGATGTATTCAAATCAAGCTTTCTCGAAAGCGTAACGGACTTTTCAATCCTTGACACCCTGCTGGGTATGGCTTGCGCCCTTGTACTGGGACTTTTTATCTTCCTTATATATAAGAAGACCGCCGCGGGAATCATGTATTCTTCCAGCTTCGGGCTGACCCTCATCGGGCTTTCCCTGGTGACTTCTCTGGTAATCATGGCAGTAACTTCCAATGTGATCCTGTCCCTTGGTATGGTTGGTGCCCTGTCCATCGTGCGGTTCCGTGCGGCAATCAAAGAACCTATCGAAATCGTTTTCCTTTTCTGGTCGCTGGCTGCCGGCATCGTGGTAGGCGCGGGGCTGATCCCGCTTGCCCTTGTGGGTTCCGTCATCATCGGCGCGGTAATCTATATCATGGCAAGCCGCAAGACCCACGAAAATCCCTATATGCTGGTGCTGAACCTTGCCAACGAAGATGCGGAAAAGGCTGCGGCGGAGGAAATAAAGGCTGCTGCCGCAAAATATGTCATCAAGGCGAAAACCGTAACGCCAAAGGGGATCGAGCTTTCCTACGAGGTTAAGCTCAAAGACGCTTCCACCGCATTCGTGAGCAAGATCGGCGGAATTTCAGGGGTGGAAAGCGCGGCGCTGATAAGCTATAACGGCGAATATATGTCATAGGAGTGATTTTTTATGATTGATAATAAGCATATCGGCAAAATAATTATGTCTGTCACGGCGCTGGCGCTGGCGAGTTTGCTGGTTTTCATGCTGGTTTTCGGGGAAACGGCGAAGGCTTCGGCATCGGGCATCACCATGGGCTACGAAAGCTCCCTGTTTTCCACGGATTCGATTATCGATGTTGATGTTTCCATTTCGGAGGAGGATTGGTCCGACCTCCTGGAAAATGCCATAGACGAGGAATATTATTCCTGCGATGTTACCGTAAACGGGACGAAATACACGAATGTGGGCATCAGGGCGAAGGGCAACACCAGCCTTTCCATGGTGGCTTCCAGCGATTCCGACCGGTACAGCTTTAAAATCTGCTTCGATGAATATGTTGACGGGCAAAGCTGCGACGGGCTTACGAAGCTGGTTCTCAACAACAATTACAGCGATGCCACCATGATGAAGGAGGCGATCTGCTATGATATGTTTGCCTTTCTGGGGGCAGATGCCAGCCTGTATAATTACGC
>CAVHEY010000184.1:0-2082 GCA_963635155.1 Bacteroides stercoris | reverse complement strand
CCGTTACCATGCCGGAAATCACGAAGATGCAAACCGAAGCGATTGTGGAAGCAGCTCAAAGGGTCGGACAGGAAACGGAGCGAGAAATCGAAATAGAGCTTCTGGTGCCTATGATAAGCACCCTGGAGGAGTTTAAGCGGGTCAAAAGCACCGTAATCGAGGCGATAAAGTCCTGCGGGTGTGATGCGGATAAAAAACCAAATGTTTTGCTGGGGGTGATGATCGAAACCCCGAGAGCTGCCCTTATCGCGGACAAAATCGCCGCGGAGTGCGACTTCTTCTCCTTTGGCACAAACGACCTGACCCAGATGGTATTCGGTATTTCGCGAAACGACGCCACCTCGGAGATAATCGGAAAGTACGTGGAAGCCGGAATCCTAAGGGAAAATCCATTCAAAACCCTGGACATCGACGGGGTGGGGAGGCTTATGAAGTTCGCAGCCACAGCGGGAAAGCACACGAAGCCAAGGCTCAAGCTTGCAATCTGCGGAGAGCAGGCATCGGACGCAAGAAGCATTGAGTTTTGCCACCAAATCGGTATGAACTACATCTCCTGCCCACCGAGCAGAGTTCCGGCGGCAAAGCTGGCGGCGGCTCAGGCGGCAGTCAGAAACGAGGTAAGAGAGCCATGATTGCATTTAGCGGAGCAAATATCGGCAGCCTGCTGATGACCCTGCTCATCGCCATGACGCCGGTGCTGGAGCTTCGGGCGGCGATTCCCGCGGGAGTTATCGCAGGACTTGACCTCAGGCTGGTGGTGGCAACGGCGATTATCGGAAATCTCATTCCCATTCCCTTCATCATCATATTTATCCGGCGGATTTTCAAGTGGATGCAGACCAAGAGCGAAAAACTGGCGCAGCTGGTAAAGCGCATGGAAGAGAAAGCAGACCGTAAAAAAGACAAGGTTCTTAAATACGAATTTTGGGGACTGATGCTCTTTGTGGCAATTCCGTTGCCGGGAACGGGAGCATGGACCGGCGCCCTGATTGCGGCGATGCTGGATATGCAGCTGAAACGGGCATTTCCTGCCATCGCGGCGGGAGTCGCTATCGCGGCGATCATCGTAACCATCGCAACCTACGGGGTAGCCTCGCTGGTGGTATAGGGGCATTTCATTTGCCTTAATGTAAACGTCAAACCATGACTGCGTTCTTCATACCTATGTGCGTATGGTTTGAACTTACGCCTTAACCAAAATCGTTTATATATGAAAATGGGCAGCGAAGGCTGCCCATTTTCACTGAAAAAAATTTTTGCAATTATATAAATTCCTGAGCGTATCGGAACTTACACCTATTTCATTCTCGTGGCGTACCAGCACTTTTTAAGGTTTGTTTTCGTTACGAGATTGCCCTCCGTGTCGTAAACCACGATGCGGGCTTTGTAGTAGTATCTGGTCCCTTTCTTTGCGTCGGTATTGGTGTACGGCGCACCGAGGGTCTCAAACTTGTACTTGTAGTTCTTTCTCATCTCGGTACTTCTGTAGAACTGATACTTCAAGGTGTAGCCCATGTCTTCCAAGGCTTTGAAGCTGTCCGCCCCTTTGGTGATTTTCAGTCTTACCTTGATGTTACCCTTGGCGGTCTTAACGGAACGAGCCTTGAGCTGAATCTTGCTTGCCAGCTCCTTTGCCTTGGCAGTTTGCTCTGCGATGACTTCGTCTGCTTCGTCAAGCGCCATGATGGCATAGCTGGAAAAGTGCTGGAAATTGAGCCTTATCTTCTCCTAAAGTTTCATATCGAAACATAGTGCCGCTCATTCACAGCCGTTGAGCTGAGTTATAAGCTTATGCGGCTTTGCGTTTTGATGTCGAATTTTGTCGAAATTTTCTCGGTCGCAAATCCCATTATATCCCTTGTTTTTTGCTCCATATTGTGCTACTCTTAACTTGCAGATTCTGTATACGTTCGTTTTCCAAAGAACCGAACGCCTTCACGCCATGGCTGGTTTGATACAGTTGATACAGAGGTTCGGGTGTTCGCGACGCCCGAAGCTTAAAGAACTAAGAAAGGAGCCTTTATGGAACAAGATAAGAGAAACAACTCTATTTACGACTCGCCGGGTTTTCTCCCATTTACC
>CAVHEY010000183.1:0-2096 GCA_963635155.1 Bacteroides stercoris | reverse complement strand
CGTGTACGGTCTTATTTCAACCTTTTCGCCGAATAGCTCCGCCGCCTGCTTGCTGTCGTTTAGAAGGTAAACCCTCGCCCTCTCCTGTTCAATCAGAGCGAAGGCGTAGAACACCGGCGTGTGCGTAACGTCCCTTGCCCGCAGGTTAAACAGCCAGGCGATTTCCTCAAGGGACGTTACGAGGTGCGAATCCGCCCCTGCTTTTTGGAGTTCGCACCTGAGGCGCGAAAGCTTGGACTCCGAGCTTTCGCCCGTCACCACGCCGGTGAGCGCATAGAGTTCCGAGCCTCGAAGCTCCGGTCTTTCTGTCCAGATTTCTCCCACAAGGTCAACTTCCTGTTCTATGGTAAATTTCTTTGCAAGTTCTGCTCCCATCTTGGCGGAAACCACCCGTCCGTCAAAGCCCACCGTGACGGCTCCGGGATTTTCCTCCTTTTTCGGGTTGTTTTCCCCTCCTGCCAAAAGCTTTTGCGCAAGCCACTCCTCGATCTTCGGAACCTCCGGCTCGCCCTCCCGCATGAGCCGAATTCCGCTTCCCAAAAGCTCCGCCTCAGCCTGTACAAAATACCTGCCGTCCGTCCACAGTGCCGCCTCCCTCTCGGTCACCGCAAGGGTTCCCGCGGAGCCTGTGAACCCGGATACAAATTCCCTGCACTTGAAATAATCGTTCACATATTCCGAGCCGTGAAAATCCGTGGTGGGAATAATATAGGCATCTATATTCTTCTCGCCCATAATTTTGCGTAAATTTTCCAATTGTTTTCTCATTTTCTTGCCTCTTTTCCGCGCGTTTTCGGTTTTTCGGTCTTTCAAGTATATCACAATATCCACGAAAGTTTCAAGAAATGCCCTTGCAAAATCCGTTGCAAATCGCTTCCCTTTTATGATAAACTATACGGGTGAAATTTAAACTTACTTATGCAAAACTTATTCAGAAAAGAGAAATCATAGATGAATCAAAAAGAAATACGAGAAATTAAAAAACGCCTAAACCCTGAAAAGGACAGTATTAGCCGCGTGTATGGCTGTTATGTCAACGCGGCGCGGGAAATCGTAACCACCCTGGACCTGTCCGTGGGTTTAATGGAGCAGGAGGAAGCAGAGCTATATTTTAAACTGCTGAAAAAAACTCTTTCCGGTACCATCGGCAAGAATCTCCTTGATATCGAGTTCACCACGTCTCAAGTGGAAAACAGCGACGAGCATCGGCTGCTGCAAGCCCTCCGCACCTCCCATCTTCGGGACGAGGGGCTTCGGGACGCCCTTTATCGCCGCATTATCGAATCCCTGAATTTTGGCGACGACAGCTACGTGATTTTGCTCGCGTCGGATTCCTACGACGTGCCTTTCAAGGGCAGCGACGATGAAATTTTCGACGAGGGCGCCGGTGATATTTTCGACTACATCCTCTGCTGTGTGTGTCCGGTCAAGGACGCCAAATCCTCCCTGCGCTACTTTGCGGAGGAGCATAACTTCCGAAGTGCTTCTACGGGACACGTGCTGGGAGCGCCGGAGCTGGGTTTCCTGTTTCCGGCCTTTGATGACAGAAGCACCAATATTTACAACGCGCTCTATTACAGCCGCGCCCTTTCCGACGTGCATGAGGATTTTATTGCCGGCATTTTCAACGCCCAGCGGGTTCCCATGTCTGCGGGCGAGCAGAAAAATACCTTCAGCGACGCCCTTTGCGAATCCTTGGGAGAAGACTGCAATCTGGCGGTTGTAAAGGCTGTGCATAGAGAGCTTCGGGAGTGTCTTCAGCTTCACAAGGAAAGCAACGACCCGGAAGCCCCGGAAATCGAAATCGAAGACGTTGACGATATTTTAAAGAACAGCGGTGTGCCCGAGGAAAAGGTCAAAGCCTTCAACGAGGCTTGCCGCAAGAAGTTCGGGGACGCATCTTCCCTCAACCCCACCAATGTGATGGAAACCAAAAAATTTGAAATGACTACGCCGGAAGTAAAGATCACCATCGATCCGGAATATACCGATTTGATTGAAACAAGGCTCATTGACGGCAGAACCTGCCTCGTCATTCCCGCAGAGGGGGATATCACCGTAAACGGCATCGAAATCACCGCCTCCGCAAAAGAACA
>CAVHEY010000182.1:0-2110 GCA_963635155.1 Bacteroides stercoris | reverse complement strand
TTGGTCAGTTCGGCGGTTTCCTTGTAGCTTCGCATGACTTCCACGAAGCGGCTGTACTGCCTGAGAGTCTCGCATTTTTTCAGGATTTCCGAGTTCTTCTCCGTATTTATATTATACACTTTTATGCTATTTTTGCGCTTATTTTCCGGAATGCTCCCGAAGAAGCTTGTTCTTCATGTCCCAAAGGTTCTGGGAAAGGTCCACATAGTAGGTCTGCGGATTTTCCAGTCTCAAGGTCTCGTCCCAAAGAGTGGCAACCTGCTGCTTGCAGTACTCCTTGATTTCCTCGATGGACGGGCTTTTGTAGACGCATTTTCCCTCTACGAAAATCGGAACGTGAAGATCTCTTACCGTGTAATTCTTTACGATGGTCTTCTTCCAAATTGCGTTAGGATCGAAAATTTCGTATTCTTCCTGTTCCGGAATCGTTTCTCCGGCGATTGTCATGACATCGCCCTGCGCCTTTCCCGTAGCCTTGCTGTATAACCGGTAAAGCCCTTTGAAGCCCGGATTCGTAATCTTTTCAACATTTTCGGAAATCTTGATTTTCGGTGTCAGCACGCCGTCCTTTTCCAGTGCCGCCAGCTTGTAAACTCCGCCGAAAACAGGTTCCGACTTTGCGGTGATGAGCCTTTCCCCCACGCCGAAGGAATCGATACACGCCCCCTCAAGGATTACGTCACGAATGATATACTCGTCGAGGGAGTTGGAAACCACGATTTTGCAGTCCTGAAGTCCCGCATCGTCCAGCATTTTGCGGGCTTTCTTGGTCAGATAAGCCACGTCGCCGGAGTCGATTCGAATTCCCATGGTAGCGGGCTTCATTTCCTTGAAAACCCGAATTGCCGCAGGAACTCCCGATTTCAGCACATTGTAGGTGTCCACCAGCAAAACGCAGTTCTGGGGATAGATTTCGGCATATTTTTTGAAGGCGGAATATTCGTCCGGATACATCTGTACCCAGCTGTGTGCCATGGTTCCCAGCGCCGCGATTCCGTAGTCCCTGTCTGCGATGGCGCAGGCGGTTCCCGCACAGCCTCCGATATATGCCGCCCTTGCGCCCAATATCGCCGCGTCCGCGCCGTGGGCTCGTCTGGAACCGAATTCCATAATCGCTCTGCCCTGTGCCGCCCTGACGATTCGGTTTGCCTTGGTGGCGATCATGCTCTGATGGTTGATGCAAAGAAGCACCATCGTTTCGATGAACTGCGCCTGCATAACCGGTCCTCTGACGGTTACGATAGGTTCATGAGGGAAAATCGGCGTTCCCTCCGGCACCGCCCAAACGTCGCACTTAAATTCAAAGTCTCTGAGATATTCGAGAAATTCCTCGCAAAACATATTTTTGTCGCGAAGATACTCGATGTCCTCGTCGGTAAAGGTGAGATGTTTCAGGTACTCGATAAGCTGCTCAAGCCCTGCCATGATGGCGTACCCGCCGCCGTCCGGCACTCTCCTGAAAAACATATCAAAATATGCGACGTCCTCTGCCATTCCTGACTGAAAATATCCGTTTGCCATGGTGATTTCATAAAAATCTGTCAGCATCGTCAGGTTCATTTTTTCTTTCATTTTGGATTTCCTCCGTGTGTTTCCTCTCCGTCGTCACCGCTCGTTTACAGCAACTTCTTCAAAAATTGTCCTGTATAGGATTCGCTGCATCTAGCCACTTCTTCCGGCGTACCGGTTGCGACGATGGTTCCTCCCCGGCTTCCGCCGTCGGGTCCAAGGTCGATAATATGGTCTGCCCGCTTTATTACATCAAGGTTGTGTTCGATAACCACAACCGTGTTGCCTGCATCAACAAGCCGATCAAGCACTGCAAGCAGCTTGTCCACGTCTGCAAAATGAAGCCCCGTGGTTGGCTCGTCCAGAATATACAAAGTCTTTCCCGTACTTCGCTTTGTCAACTCCGAAGCCAGTTTGACCCGCTGCGCCTCTCCCCCCGAAAGCTGTGTGGAGGGCTGACCCAGTTTGATATAGCCAAGCCCCACCTCGTCAAGGGTGTTGAGATGCCTTGCGATGGACGGCACGTTACGGAAAAATTCTACTCCCTCTTTGACGCTCATGTCAAGTACATCGAAGATACTTTTTCCTTTATATTTGACTT
>CAVHEY010000181.1:0-2123 GCA_963635155.1 Bacteroides stercoris | reverse complement strand
GAAGAACAGAAGCTACCGGCTTCGGTATCGTTTGGTACGCAGAAGAAATGCTCAAGGCAAACGGCGAGGACATCAAGGGCAAGACCGTTGTTATCTCCGGTTTCGGTAACGTAGCTTGGGGTACCGCTTGGAAGCTCCAGCAGCTGGGCGCTAACCTCGTTGCTTTCTCCGGTCCGGACGGATATATCTACGATCCGGAAGGAATCAACACCCAGGATAAGCTGGACACTCTCCTTGAACTCAGAGCTTCCGGCAAGAACATCTGCGCTCCTTACGCAGACAAATATCCGAATGCAAAATTCTTCGCAGGCAAGAAGCCTTGGGAAGTAAAGGCTGACCTTTACATTCCTTGCGCAACTCAAAACGAAGTTCAGATGGAAGATGCGAAACACATCGTTGAAAGCGGCGCGAAGTTCTACTGCGAAGGCGCTAATATGCCTACTACCAATGAAGCGCTTGAATACTTACAGGAAAAGGGTATCATCGTTGGACCTGCAAAGGCTGCAAACGCAGGCGGCGTAGCTTGCTCCTGCATCGAAATGGGTCAGAACGCAGGTCACACCGTATACCAGCATCAGGACGTTTACGACCAGCTTCACCAGATCATGGTTAACATTCACAAGGCTTGTAAGGAAGCTTCCGAGAAATACTACGGTAAGTACGATCTTGTAAAAGGCGCAAACATCGCAGGTTTCGAAAAGGTTGCAGAGGCTATGATGGGACAGGGTCTTGTATAGTACATCGAATACATAGACTCCAAAATATTACATGACCATAAAAAGCAGGCGTATCGACCGGATTTCCGGCTGATGCGCCTGTTGTTTTTTCTATACGATTACGTACGATTACGCTATTTTCCGCTTTTCACTCGCAGGACTGCTTCCAGATAGTCTGCAATCCACGCCTTGTCGTCCTCCGACAGTTTGCTTGCTTTCAGAAATGCTTTTGAAAGCGGGCTTTTCTCGTCCGGAGTTCCAAAGATAAGATAATCTGTGGTCGTTCCAAGTACAATCGCCATCTTTCTCAGCGTGTCGGTTCTGGTTTCGTAAATACCTCTTTCCAAGGCAGAAATGTGATTTACAGAAACATCTAACATTTCTGCCAGTTGACTCTGGGTATAACCCGCTTGTTTTCTGGCTTCTTTTATCCTGTTACCAAAATCTTTTGACATTTATCAGTACCATCCTCTATGAAAATTCTACAAAATAAATGTCTCATTTACCACGCATAAAACCAGTTAATTAGCTAATTGTTTTATTGTAATTTCACAGAGAATGGTAACTTTTTTCAATAAACTTCCTTTATTCGACCCGTTTTAAAAGCCTCAACCAAATCATTTAAATCTGCGATCCTGTCAACAAAATCCTTGCCCTGGTCTGTGTCGATAATCAGCAGCCTCTTAGGCATGGTCTCAACGGTTTTCATCACCGGAGAGTGGAATACCTGGGTTCCGTCCGGCATCAGCGGGCTGTAAGGCTTATGCTCCGCCAGTGCCATAAATCTGGAATTAAAGATAAACGTATATCCGGCGATTCCCGTCTGCTTCTGGTATGCCTTTGAGATTCCGCCGTCGATTACATACAGAAGTCCGCCGCCCTTGATCGCCGACTCCCCGTCTTTGATTTTAACCGGAACATGACCGTTGAGAATCTTTGAGGTTTTTGGGTCAAGCCCGAATTCTCTGAGGATTTTCTCGCAATAGGATTTTTCCTTGATATAGGTGTAATAGGGCTTTGTATACTCCTTGTGTGAGGCTTTGTCCGCGATAAAAAGCCGCTCGAAGGTGGTCATCTTTTCCTTTCCGAAGAGAGGCGAGTTGCTTCCCAGCCACAAATACCACATGATGTCGCCGGATCTGCCGATTTCCCCGGATTTGTTAGGAGCAAAATATGCCTTTCTCACTTCGTCGTCAAGATAGTCCATCAGCGCCTTGCCCGCAAATTTCACGCCGTTAAGCTCCACCTCTTCAAATTCGCCCTTTTCATCGGTAGGAATGCAGCCGTGATAGAGGAGATTTCCGTTTACCTTTGTGTATAAAGCGCCGTGGCTATACAGAAATTTTATATGCCTTTGCAGCTTTTCGGAGTTAAGGAAGGACGCCTCCATGGCTTTGAGCATTTCCT
>CAVHEY010000180.1:0-2219 GCA_963635155.1 Bacteroides stercoris | reverse complement strand
GAATTACGGTAAACGCGGAGGTGGACGTGTCCGGAGGGCTGCCCGCCTTCCATGTGACGGGGCTTGGGGATACGGCGGTGAAGGAAGCCGCGGATCGGGTCAGAAGCGCAATTTTAAACTGTGGATTTACCTATCCCAAGGGCAGGATAACCGTAAACCTTTCCCCCGCCTGGGTACACAAAAAAGGCAGCCATTATGATTTCCCCATTGCCACGGGGATTCTGGCAGCGCAGGGGGCAATAAAATGCAAAGATATCCAGACCAAAGCCTTTATCGGGGAGCTGGGTCTTGACGGGCGAATCCTGCCGGTTCGGGGGATTCTGCCTATGCTGGGGGCGCTGACAGAGGATACGGAAGAGGTTTATCTTGCCGAGGGGAATTGTCGGGAGGCGTATCTTGCCACCGAGGGAAGCAAGCTCAAAATCTACGCGATAAAGGATCTGAACGAGGCGGTGGAAATGCTGAACGGAAAAAGAGAAGGGCTTCCCTTTGAACCCCCGAAGGAGGAAAAGCTTTCGGAGCTGTCGATCCCGGACTTTTCCGACGTAAAGGGTCACTGGGCGGCAAAGGAAGCCATCGTAATCGCCGTGGCGGGCGGTCACGGACTTCTCCTTTGCGGACCGCCGGGAACGGGAAAAAGTATGCTGGCAAAAAGAATTCCGGGAATATTGCCGCCGATGTCAAGGGAGGAAACCTTGGAGAGCGTGATGCTTTATTCTTTGGTAGGAAGACTGGACGAAACACGGCAGGTTCTTACCCAAAGACCTTTCCGGCAAATCGACAAGCAGGCAAGCCGGGCGACGATTCTGGGCGGCGGAGTTCAGCCCATTCCGGGGGAAGTTTCTTTGGCGCATAACGGAATCCTCTTTATGGACGAATTCCTTGAATTTTCCCGAAGCCAGATTGAGCTTCTGCGCCTGCCCATTGAAGAGGGGAAGGTTGTGATCCATCGCAGAGGAAACAATTATGCTTTTCCCTCACGCTTTACCCTTGTGGCGGCAACCAACCCATGCCCCTGCGGGTATCTGGGAGACCCGGACAAGGCTTGCAGCTGCACCCAAACGGAGATAGAAAAATACAGAAGCAGGCTTTCCGGACCCATCGCGGACAGAATCGATCTGTTTCTGGAGATAAGCAGGATTGATTACAAGGCGCTGGTGGGGACGCCCTCCGAATCCACCGCAGAGATGGCGGAGCGGGTTTTGCAGGCGAGAAATATCCAAAAGGAGCGTTTCCGCGGACGCAAAATCAGCCTCAACGCCCAGATGCAGGAAAGCGATTTAAGAGAGTTTTGCAGGCTGGGCGATAAAGAGTCCAAATTCCTGAAAAAAATCTATGAGAAGCAGCATTTAAGCCCCAGAAGGTATCATAAGATACTGAAAGCGGCAAGAACCATCGCAGATGTCAGGGGAAGCACGGAAATCGAACTTTCCCATATTTCGGCAGCCCTCGGCTATACGAATTTTTTAAACGGACAATAGGGGAATCATAATGAGCGAAGTGAATAACATAATTACGGTAAAAAAAGGAGACCCGGACTATCCCGAAACGCTCCTGAACATTCAAGACGCGCCGGAAGCCTTGTACTGCATCGGAAACCTTTCGCTGATGAAGAAAAAATGTATCGCGGCGGTGGGTTCGAGAAAATGCACGGAATACGGCAAACAGACGGCTATGAAAATCGGAAAGACCGCGGCGCAAAACGGAGTCGTCATCGTAAGCGGCATGGCGAAGGGAATCGATTCCTTCGCCCATCTGGGGGCGCTGAGAAACGGCGGAGAAACCATCGCGGTGCTGGGCTGCGGTCCGGACATCTGCTATCCTGCCGCAAACCGCAAGCTGTACGAAGAAATTATCCAAAGGGGATTGATCCTTTCCGAAATCGAGCCGGGCAGAGCGCCCATGCCCTATATGTTTCCCCGCAGAAACCGAATCATCTCCGGGCTTTCCATGGCGGTGACCGTGGTGGAAGCCGGAACCGGAAGCGGCTCCCTGATAACCGCGGATTTTGCGGCGTCTCAGGGCAGAGAGGTTTTCAGCGTACCGGGGAACATCAGCAGCCGGTGCAGCCTTGGGACCAATAAGCTGATTATGGACGGAGCAAGAGCCATCGCCGTGGTTGACGATATTTTTACGGAACTGGGAATCCGGCTGAAACCTTCGACGGAAGAAATGGAAGCGCTGGGGAAGGACGAGGCGGAAATCTTTGAAATCGTAAA
>CAVHEY010000179.1:0-2275 GCA_963635155.1 Bacteroides stercoris | reverse complement strand
TGGAGCCGTAGGTGTTGATGGCATTTATGGTGTCAAGATGGTTGTAATGTCCCATAAAGTGCAGCTTCTGGTTTTCGATGTCGCAGCCCAGTGCCGTTCCCAGGTAACCGCCCTCAAGATCGTGGGTGGCAAGGGCGTTGCCCGCAAGGAGCGCCTGACAATAGCCTTGGGCGATCAGCTCCCCCATCACCCGCCGCGCTTCCACGTCGAAGCTGCAAGCAGGCCCCAAAACCCAAACCACATAGCCGTTGTGCTCTTTTTCGTATTTGAGCAGTTCAACCAAATCCTTGTAGTCCTGGGTGAAAGAAGTCTCCCGGCTTCTAGACTGACGGAAAGCGAAGGTGTTTTTCGCATCGTCCTCTTCATCTGCCCTTTTCCAGCAGTTGTCGTGAACGTAAATGCCCTCGCCGGCGTCCTCGGTTCTGCCAACCACCACCAGGTCGCCCTCTTTGATGTTGCGGAACTCCACAACCCTGATCTTCTCGCCGTCCCAAATAGGAACCGCGTCCATTCTGCTGTCCTCCGCCAAATGCCATTTGCCATTTATCTTAAAATACTCCGGAAAAATCGAAGTGGCGTGAAAGCCCTTCGGCGCCGCCTTTGCGCAGGGCGCTTTTACCAGCGTTGCGTTCGGTGCCTTTGTGAACATCTCCTGTGAAAAATCCGGTTCGATATATTTTGCCAACTGAAAACTCATTTCTTTTCCCTCTTTTCTGCAATATGCAAGCATTGTAGCACATTTTAAACAAGAATGAAACACAGAATAATGTCTGTACAGATTTCGGGATTTCTTGACGGTTAATTGCAATTTTATATTGATTTTTCAAAGGTTATCGTCTATACTATATTCTATACAAAAAAGTAAATCAAAAATAAATATTAAATTTTTTTCAAAAAAATTGCGGTTTTTCATAAAAAGATGCCGCAAAAGAACTTTTCGGAGGACGCTTTCGAGAAAAATTAACAGGAGAAACTTTTATGAAGAAGAAAAATTCGCGCAATACAAAGGGAAAAATCGTATCCGCCGCCTGGCAGCTTTTTTACAAGCAGGGCTACGACGATACCACGGTGGAGGAAATCGTGGAAGCCTCCGGCACTTCCAGAGGCTCCTTTTATCACTATTTTGACGGGAAGGACGCGCTGCTTTCCTCCCTTTCATATCTTTTCGACGAAAAATATGACGAGCTTGCCGAGACCATGGACGATTCCCTCAGCCCCGTGGAAAAATTGATATTCATGAATCAGGAGCTTTTCCTGATGATCGACAACACGGTTTCCGTTGACCTGCTCAGCCAGCTTTTCGCCACCCAGCTCATCACCAGCGGCGAGAGGCACATGATGAACCCGAACCGGACATATTATAAGATGATTCGTCAGATGGTCAGCGAGGGCAAGGAGCAGGGGATTTTTAAGGAGGAGTTTTCCGTCAACGATATTACCAAAGCCTACGCCATGCTGGAGCGGGGGCTGATGTACGACTGGTGCATCTCCGCCGGCAGCTACTCCCTCTGCCAATATTCCCAAAGCGTGCTGCCGCTGTTTCTGTCAAGCTATATGGCATAAAAAAAGGAGCCGAAGCTCCTTTTTGTTTTGCCGTAATCCGTAATTTATTTCGTGATGACCTCTGCGCCGCCCATGTACTTTTTCAGGGCTTCCGGAATCTTCACGCTGCCGTCCGCCTGCTGGTAGTTTTCCAGAACCGCCGCGGTGGTACGACCGATTGCAAGTCCGGAGCCGTTGAGGGTGTGCAGGAATTCCGGCTTGCCCCCTTCTCTTCTGAAACGGATATTCGCCCGTCTCGCCTGATAGTCCAGGAAGTTGGAGCAGGAAGAAATTTCAACATATCTTCCGTAAGACGGCATCCAAACTTCGATGTCGTAGGTACAAGCCGAGGAGAAGCCAAGGTCTCCCGTGGAAAGTCTTACGACTCTGTACGGAATGTCGAGAATCTGCAAAACCGCCTCTGCGTCGGCAGTCAAGGCTTCCAGCTCGTCCCAGGAATCCTCCGGTTTGCAGAACTTTACAAGCTCAACTTTATTGAACTGATGCTGGCGAATAAGACCTCTGGTGTCGCGACCCGCAGAGCCTGCCTCTGCTCGGAAGCAAGGAGTGTAAGCCGTATAGTGAATCGGAAGCTGATCCTCCGGAATGATTTCCTGTGCCAGCAGGTTCGTTACCGGAACCTCCGCTGTCGGAATGAGGAAAAAGTCCTTTTGCGGTACATAGAACATATCCTCTTCAAACTTCGGAAGCTGACCCGTTCCCGTCATAGCGG
>CAVHEY010000178.1:0-2293 GCA_963635155.1 Bacteroides stercoris | reverse complement strand
CGGAAAGCCCCGTTATCACTTTGAAGGGCTGACGCTCAAATAAATGAATGGAAAAGTCCGATGAAGTTTTTCATAACCTCGCCGGACTTTTTATTGCTTATCGCAGGGCGCCGCGGGAGCAACGCCACAGGACTTTATTGCTGCCGCCTCATCGAAATGCGCCGGAAAAATCATCTGTGGCTAGGCGGCAAGGCGGCGAGGAACGGAGTGTACATGGCGTACATGAGTACCGCAGGGCGCCGTCGCCAACAACGCCACAGGTGATTTTAACAAGCATTTAACAGTCTTTTTGAAGCTCCGCATAGCGTTTAATCTTCATCGTACTGGTTTTCTCAAAGGCGTCGTCTTTAATTTCCAGTTTTCTGATACACTTATAATTCGACAGCTTGCGGTTTACCAGTTTAATCTTGCTCCAGATGATTTTATAGATTTCCTCGTCGGTAAACGGCGCATCTGGTTTCTTCCGGGACTTGCCGTAGATTTCCTCTATCGCGTCCATGTTCGGAATTACCCGCGCCGTGATAATCAGCTCTTTTTCCCCGGAGACCTCTTTCCCGTAAACCATACACTCCGAGATTTCCGGAACCTCAGCCAGCAGGGTCTCGATTTCCTCCGGATAGATGTTCTTGCCGTTCTGCGTGACGATGACGTTCTTGCTGCGACCGGTTATGTAGAGGAACCCGTCCTCATCGAGGCAGCCGATGTCGCCGGAATTAAACCAGCCGTCCTGTATAACCTCCGCCGTGGTTTCCGGATCGTTGTAGTAGCCCAGCATTACGGTTTCGCCCTTGATGAGAATCTCGCCCTCGCCCCGCTCGTTAGGATTGGAAATGCGGATTTCGTCCCCATGCACAGCCTTTCCTGCGGAGCCGACCCGCGTGTCAAAATCCGGCGTAAGAGCGGCGATGGGAGCCGTTTCCGTCAGCCCGTAGCCTTGGAGGAAGGTGATGCCGATGTCCTCAAACCACTTGCCGATTTTCGGGTCAAGGGGAGCCGCCGCGGAAACGATGATTCTGAGATTTCCTCCAAGCCCTGCGTAGATGTCCTTAAAAGCCTTTCGCTTCACGTCGATTCCCACGTTGCGCAGTCCGTTGGTCAGCCGTATCACAGACTTTACCACCGAGGTTTTTTTGCTCTTCTCGATGTTTTTCATGATCTTCTTGTAAAGCGCCTCTATGAGCAGCGGTACCGCCAAAATCGCCGTGGGCTGGGTCGCCTGCATATCCGAAGCAAGATGTTTCAGCCCTTGGCACACCGCGATGGAAGCCCCGCAAGCCATGGGATAGATGAAGCCGATGGTGGATTCGTAGGTGTGGTGTAGCGGTAATACCGAAAAAAGCCTGTCCTCCGGTGTAAGATGTACGTAAGGGGTGATTCCGTTTATGTTTGCCGCAAGGTTGCGGTTGCAAATCATTACGCCCTTCGCCGCAGATGTGGTCCCGCTGGTGAAAATCAGCAGTGCAAAGGCTTCCGGGTCGATTTCCTTTTCCATGAGGCTTTTATCTCCCAGATCGGTAAAAACCTTGCCCTCGCAGGCGAGAAAATCAAATCCGAGACTGGTAAAGCCTGATTCTGCGGATTTGTCCTTGCCTCCCTTTTCGCTTGCAGGCGAATCACTGCTGTACATTTCGATGGTGTAACGCACGGATTTGCAATGAGCAGCCGCTTTTCTCACAAAATCTTTTTTCTTCGGGGTGTGAATAATCACCGCAGCCCCGGAACGGTTGATTAAGTTTTCCAGCTCGTTTTCCGGCAATTCTTTGTCCACCGGAACCGCAATCCCCGCCCCCAACAGCAGTGCCGTGTACGCCACGTACCACTCGTAGGTCGTCTCACCGATTATGATGACCTTTTCCTTCTCTGTAAGGCGCAAAACCCGCAAAAGTCCCGTGCCAAAGTTTATCGTATCGTCTCGGAATTCGCCGTAAGTGGCGGTTTCAAAGCCCGTCTTTTTGTTGAAGGTTTCCAGCACGAAAGGTCTGTCCGCGTATTTTGTCGTGGAGTTTTCGAAGATTTCCTTGACCGTGCGGAAATTTGTCCCCGGATAGCAAAGGTTTCCGTCGCCGCCATCGATGCTGTTTTTTATAATATCCCTGTGACTTTTCGCGTATTCCCGCTGCAATTCCTCAAGCTCCTCGATTTCGCCCATGCGATATTTCGGCAGCTTGATGTCAGGTATTTTTCTCAAAAGTCTCGCCATAATGTCCCCCAATCCAATCGGCGCAGCGTTTTCCCGCGCACAATTTATCTTTATATTGTATCACTTTTGGGTGCGAAAAATCAACCTTTTTAA
>CAVHEY010000177.1:0-2325 GCA_963635155.1 Bacteroides stercoris | reverse complement strand
TACGCTTACGCAAGGGCAGGGAGGCTGGTGTCTGCGGCGAAATTCTGTATGCCGTAAAGTACAAGCACATCGGTAATTCCGTTTGTGTCTATGTAGTCACGGATATCGTCCCGGAAAAACCGCGGGTCGATAACGCGAACCTCTTCAAAATCCTCACAGGCGAACTGGGAAAAGGTGTTGCCGTAGGAATCCTTTATGATGAGGAGTTTCCCGCTTCCGGAATCGCCGCTTCCCTCAATGACCGTTTCCCCCTGATTCGAGTTGAGGAATACGGCGTACTGGTCGCTGCCTGCAAGATACTTTTTCTCGTAAATGCTGTCCGTCTCATAATCGCCGTTGTTATAGGAAACCCTGCGGTTTTCGTGCTGATACCAGGCCGTGATGCTCTCCGGGGGTACCGTGGGCAGGGGAACCTTGTTCCAGGTGGTACCACGGAAATTGTCGCACAATTCTTCTTTTGTCCAGCAGCTTTCCGGCGCCGCCCTGCGACCCAGCAGGTTGATCCATTCGCAGTAGGCGTAATATGCGCCAAGGCTCGTCCAGTGATGATCCGTGCGATAGTAAATATTTTCCTCTTTATGAGCGTCAAGAACCTTTTTTACATCGATGGTTTGAAGTCCCGCGTCCTGCAACACTCCCAGCATCTTCTCGTAGCTTGCCGTCGGAGCGAAAGCCGGCAGCTTATCCGTCAAGACTTGGGAAGCCACCGGAACCGGCATGGTCCATAGATCAATTCCGCATTTTTCAAGGTCAGCCTGTAAGGAAGCCACCGCCGCCGCATTCCGTTTCAGCAGCTTCGGGTTGTAAGTGACGAATTTATCCATCAGGTAATGATCCTTTGCGATGTAAACTCCGCCGGATTCCCGCTTGCCTACTGCCATTTCCGCGAAGGTTTTCACCGTGATAAAAGTATCCCGCAGGGGAATTTGGTCGCTGAGATAATCCTCCAGCCCCTCCCCGAAGCTTCCGGAGAAAAATTCCTCGGCATCGAAAACCGGAAACTCCGCCAGGGTTCGCTTTTCGTGTTCGGAGTAAACCCGATCAGGGGTAAGGGGTCCGGCCAGCGCCGAAACTGCCAGCAGGATAATCGCAAGTAATATGATCGCTTTGTTTCTCATGGTAATGCCTCCTCCTTACCCTTTAAAATCTGAAATACAGGAACGGATTGTAGGAGCCGCTGACAAGATAGCTGATGGAAAGCAGGCAAAGACAAAGCATTCCGCTCCAGTCTGCGAAAATCCCAAGGTAGGTGGCACGTTTCGCGGCGTTTCCCCCAAGATTGCCGCGATGTGCTGTCTCCGTTTTTTCATTGAAGCTTTTGTATAATTTGCTCCCAAGCTGTGTCGACGCGAATGCGCAGATAAGAAGCATCGGAGCGTAGGTCAGCAGCAGGTACAGGCTCGCCGAATCGTACAGCGTGCTTCCCCCAAGCATCGCCCGTATCCAGTTTGCCCCTGCGGAAATTTCCTCAAATCCAAATATCGGCCAGCTGAAGCTGATGAAAAACAGCGCGTAAACGTGCTGAATCCCGTCGCTTAATTTTTTCAGCCTCTTTAGCAGAAAAAGCTTTTCGATGATCAGCAGCAGACCGAAATAAATCCCCCAAAGAACAAAGTTAAAACTTGCCCCGTGCCAAAATCCGGTGAGAATCCAGACGATGGCGATGTTGCGAAGCTGCCTGGCAAGGCCGCCGCGATTTCCGCCAAGCGGAATGTAGACGTAGTCCCGAAACCAGGAACCCATGGAAATATGCCAGCGCCTCCAAAAATCCGTGATGCTTTTCGCAGTGAAAGGATAGTTGAAATTTTCCAGGAAGTGAAAGCCGAACATTCTCCCCAGCCCAATCGCCATGTCGGAATATCCCGAAAAGTCAAAGTAAATCTGAAAGCCGTAGGCGACTGCCCCCAGCCATGCCGTAAGTACCGTCGGGTCGGCTTGGACAGAAGCCGCCTCCCACAAGAGACCGATATTATTCGCCAGCAAAACCTTTTTCGCAAGCCCCGAAACAAATCTGCGAACCCCCTCCGCAAAAAGTTCAGGCGTATGCGCACGGTTTTCAAGCTCATTTGCCACCGTTTGGTAGCGGACGATAGGTCCCGCAATGAGCTGCGGGAACAGGGTCACATAGGACGCAAATTTCAGAAAATCCTTTTGCGCCGAGATTTCGCCCCGGTAAACGTCTATGGTGTAGCTCATGGTCTGGAAGGTGTAAAAGGAAATCCCGATGGGAAGCGGCAGATTCGGCTGGGGAATGTCCGTTCCCAGCAGCGAGTTAACGCAGCCCACCAGAAAATCGCTGTATTTGAATACCCCTAAAAGCCCGAT
>CAVHEY010000176.1:0-2425 GCA_963635155.1 Bacteroides stercoris | reverse complement strand
TGGAACCGGCGGGAAGCCGGGCAATCTCGGATTCAAGGGCCGAAAGGCGTAAAAGCTTGTCTTTGGAATCAGAGTAAGTTGAAAAATCATAAAAAATATCCATAACACACCTCCTTATACCATATTATACCCTACTTATACCCTGCAAGTCAAGATAAAATTCGGAGAATCGGCGCGGCGGCAAAATACGGACAAAATACACCCGAACATAGCCTGAATATCAACATCTGCTTGGATTTTCGGCGGCTTTGTGTTACAATTTTCAGTAAAGAGGTGAGAAAGCATGGGAAAATGCGTGATTATCGGCGCGGCGGAAATTAAAAATTACGAGCGGGCAAAGGCGTATTTGGCAAAAGATGATTTTTTCATTTTTTGTGACGGAGGACTTGTTCACGCCGAGAGCTTGGGAGTGAAGCCAAGCCTGATTATCGGCGATTTTGACTCCTATTCAAAGGAAAAAGCCTTGGCGGATAATGGGGAGACTGTGGAAATGATCGTGCTTCCCTGCGAAAAGGACGATACGGACACGGTTTTCGCGGTAAAAGAGGGCATGAGGCGAGGCTTTTCGGACTTTTTGCTGCTGGGGGCTATCGGGCAAAGGCTGGACCACAGTCTTGCCAATGTGTCCATTCTCCTAATGCTCAATGGGGCGGGGAAAAGCGGCTCGATACTGGACGACTATTCGGAAATCCGCCTTGTGGGGAGGGAAACCGCATATATAGACGATAAATTTTCGTATTTTTCCCTTTTGAATATTACAGGCAAGGCGGAGGGCATCACCATTCGGAAAGCAAAATACCCGTTGGAAAACGCGAGGATTGATTGCGGTTATCAGTATGGCATCAGTAACGAAGTTCTTGCGGGAGAGCAGGCAGAGGTCAGCGTGGCTGAGGGCCAGCTGCTCCTAATAAAGGTTTTTTAGCCGAAAAATAGATGAAAGACAAGGGTAAAACAGGTAAAAAACGGGCGGAAAACAGGAAGGAAACAGACAAAAATAATGGAAAAAGGACAGATCGTAGAACTTAAAATTGAAGACATGAGCGCGGAAGGGCGCGGAATCGGCAAAATTTACGATGGCGAGCGAGGCTTTGCGGTTTTCGTAAAAGATGCGGTTTTGGGCGACCGGGTGAGGGCAGAGCTTACGAAGGTCAAGAAAAATTACGCCTTTGCTCGGGTCACCGAGATTTTGGAGCCTTCCTCTGCCAGACAGGAGAGCTTTTGCCGATACAGCGGGCTTTGCGGAGGCTGCGTCTATTCCCAGATCAGCTATGAGGCGCAGCTTGCACTGAAAGAAAATCAAGTTCGAGAAAAGCTCACGCGTCTTGGAGGCTTGACAGACCCTGTGATCATGCCGATCATGGGCATGGCAGAGGGAGAACTTGCGTGCAGTCCGTTTCGCTACCGGAACAAGGCGAGTATGCCGGTCAGCACCGGGGGATTGATTACGGAAAAGGGCGGAATCGTAAAGCCTGTCCATGAGCCGCGAATCGGATTTTATCGCCCGAAAAGCCATGAGGTCGTGAACTGCGAGGATTGTCTGCTCCAGTCGGAACCCGCCATGGCGGCGGCAAAAGCGCTTAGAAAATTCATGGAAGAAGACCATATTACTTCTTACGACCCACGCTGGGACAAGGGCCTAATGCGGCATCTGATCGTCCGCACGGCGACGGGGACCGGAGAGGTTATGGTGATTCTCGTGATAAACGGCAAGGCAATTCCCAACGCGCAAAAGCTCATTGAGATGCTGGACGAGGCAATTTACAATGTGCCGATCTACGAGGACGGGCCCCTTGCGGGAGTTGAGTTTAATTTGGAAAGCGTCATTGTGAACATAAATAAATCGAAAAATCTTGATGGCCAGATCCTTGGGGAGGAATGTATTACGATTGCGGGAAAGCCGACGATTACCGAGGAAGTGGGTGGGCTTTCCTTTGAAATTTCACCCCTTTCCTTTTATCAGGTAAACCGGGAGCAGATGGTTCGGCTCTACGGCAAGGCTTTGGAATACGCATCGCTAAAAGGCGATGAAACAGTTCTTGACCTGTATTGCGGCGTTGGAACCATCGGGCTGTTTGCGGCGGCTGAGATGAACCGCAAGGTTAAGGCGGCGGCTGAAGCGGGAGATTCCATGCAACCGGGGAGGGTTATCGGCATCGAATCGGTCAAGGGAGCGGTCATTGATGCTAACCGAAATGCAACGATAAACGGCATCGTAAATGCACGATATGTCTGTGGCAAGGCGGAAGAGGAGCTTCCGAAGATGGTTTCTGCGGACGAAGCCTTAAAGGACGAGGCTCTGCGGGTTACTCATGCCGATGTAGCGATCCTCGACCCGCCGAGGGCAGGCTGCGAGGAGCCGCTCCTAAAAGCAGTGGTAAAAGCCGCCCCGGAGCGAATTGTATATGTTTCCTGCGACCCGGCAACC
>CAVHEY010000175.1:0-2438 GCA_963635155.1 Bacteroides stercoris | reverse complement strand
ACATGGAAGGCGGGCAGCCCTCCGGACACGTCCACCTCCGCGTTTACCGTAATTCCTTCGATTCCCAGCAGCGCCGCTGTTTTGGTTGTAAATAACATCACATCCTCCTTTCTCAATCCACTCCGTCGAATCAGTCAAAGCTGATTTCATCAATTTGCTCCACATGAATTTCGATGACCTGAAAACCTGCACACTCATACTTTACCATCGAGCGGGACAGAAAATACGCCGCGGCGTTCTTTATCCGTTGGCGTTTCGCCGCGTTTACCGCTTCCCTGCCCAAGCCGAATTCCCTCGAAATTCTTGTCTTTACCTCGACAAAGAGAAGTTCCCGACCTTTGCGGGCGATGATATCGATTTCTCCGTACCCGCATCTGTAATTTCGGCATAGAATCTCATATCCCTGTCTTCGCAAAACCTCGCATGCCAAATTCTCTCCGGAGTTTCCAATTTCCTTGTTATTCACCTTTTTTCTTTCCTTCAGTATATATTTTAACTCATGTTACATTATATTACACAAAAAGTCAAGAAAAAAATCTCCCTTTTTTGGGGAGAATTTTTTAAAAAGTTTTTTTCGTTCTATTTCGCTATCTTTTTCCTAAAATCAGTTTCCTTATGGCATATGCCACTCCTTCCTCGTCGCTGCTTAAGGTAATGCAGTCGGCAACCGCTTTCACGTCCTCCGTAGCGTTGCTCATGGCGATTCCGATTCCCGCCCCGCTGAGCATGCTGCTGTCGTTGGGGCTGTCACCGAATGCCATCACCTTTTCCATTTCTATTCCCCTTTGGCGGCAGATTTCCTTGAGGGCGGTGGCTTTGCTGGTGGTGGCGCCGCCTATTTCCAGATTGTGAGCAAAGGACGAGGTCACGGTAATCCCGGAAATCGCCGAAAGGCTTTCAAACATCGCGTCTTTTTCTTCAAAAAATTCAAAGTGGATATTGATATTTTCGATTTTTTCCCGATGCGCCTCAAGAAAATCGTAGATACCCGCAACGGGCGTGCGGGTTCTCAGCACGTATTTGGGACTCATATAGCTTGACCCATTCCTTGCAAGATCGTCGTAAACCAACCGGTCTATGTACGCCCTGCCCCCGGTAAAGACCTCCACCGGATATTTCGTTTCTTTGAGCAGTTCCTGCACCCGCATAATCGCAAATTCGTCGGCATAATTGGAATATATGAACGCCCCTGTCTTTGCGTCCGTAATATGCGCGCCGTTTGAGGTGATAATATGCTTGATGCCTTTAATCTTATGGATTCTGTCCGGCAAAGCGCTGAAAACCCTGCCGGTGGCGATTACCACGTCGATCCCCCTTGCAATCGCCGCCTCCAGCGTGTCCTTGGTTCTTCTTGTCAAGCCCTCCCGCGTAAGGGTGGTTCCGTCCAAATCCAGCGCAATCAGCCTGATATCCTTGCATTTTTCTATGATTTCGTCGTCTACCTTTTCGGCAATAAACAAGCCCATTTCTAAGCCTCCCCCGCTCTTTTTTCCTGCATTTATACTTTTTATTCTACCTTGTATTGTACAATAAATCGCAAAGACTTGCAAATTGTTTAAAATATGCTAAAATATAGATTGCATTATTCTATCATACTAAAATTTGTGGTATATTGAATTTTTATTGTTTGTGGAGGTACACATGAAAATTGCAATCGTCGGAGCCGGAAAGCTCGGACTTAAAATCACCGGAGCCTTGGTGGGCGGAAATCATTCCATCACCGTAATCGACAAGAGCGAGGACATACTAAGCAAAGTTTCTCAGCAGTTTGACGTGCTTACTGTCTGCGGCAATGCAAAGCAGATCAGCCTTCTGAAGCGCAATTCCATCGATACCTTTGACTTTTTGATCGCCTGTACCGACAGAGACGAAAAGAACATCGTCATCGCCTCGTTTGCGAAAAAGCTGGGCTGCTCGAAGGTAATCGCAAGGGTTCGCGACCCGGAACACATGAATCAAATGGATTTTATCAAGGAAACCATGGATATCGATCATATCGTAAATCCTGACCTTTCCATTACCCTCGAAATATACAAATATCTGGTTGAAAAATACACCTTGACCAACGGCATCTTTTCCAGCGGCAAGGTTTCGCTGGTGCAGTTCAAGGTAAAACGCTACCCGAAGCTTCAAAATCTTTCCATGATCGAGGTCAGCAAGATTCTTCCCAATATGTTGGTGGTAGCGATATCCAGAAACGGAAAAATTATCATTCCCCACGGGCAGACGGTAATCGAGCCTCTCGATACGATCTACCTGATCGGCGAGCGTTCCGAAATCGCCAAGCTTCACAGCCGCGTCCACGAAAAGGGCAAGTACACCAATCTGCAAAAGGTTATGATTGCCGGCGGTGGGAAAACCGGATTTTACCTTGCGGACAAGCTCTCCGAGTTCGGGGTTTCCGTTAAACTCATCGAAAAAAGCAAGGAGCGCTGCTA
>CAVHEY010000174.1:0-2454 GCA_963635155.1 Bacteroides stercoris | reverse complement strand
CAGCTGAATGCGAGAAAACTCAACGAATACATGGATAGATATTACAGCAAAGAAGGATTTTGATGGCTGAAAAAATAATTAGAGTCGAAAACTTAATATTCGAATACGCAAAGACGGAGGACGCGAAACTGACGGCGCGGGCTGTCGACGATGTGAGCTTTGAAATCGAAAAGGGAAGCTTTGTCGCCATTATCGGCAAAAACGGTTCCGGAAAATCCACCCTTGCAAAGAACCTCAACGGGCTTTTGATCCCCACATCAGGGGCGGTCTATGTGGCAGGATACGACACAAAAGACGACAGCCACATTTGGGACGTCAGGCAGACGGCGGGAATGGTATTTCAGAATCCGGACAATCAGCTAGTGTCCGCAATTGTAGAGGACGACGTGGCTTTCGGTCCGGAAAACCTCGGTGTACCGCCCGAAGAAATACGCAGACGTGTTGATAAGGCTCTCAGTGACGTGAATATGGGAGCGTTCAAGAAAAAAGCGCCGCATCTCCTGTCCGGCGGTCAGAAACAGCGGATTGCCATTGCAGGGGTTGTAGCGATGAAACCGGAGTGCATCATTTTTGACGAACCTACGGCGATGCTTGACCCGAAAGGGCGAAAAGAAATCATGTCCATAATCGACGAGCTTCACGCCGAGGGGATTACGGTGGTGCTGATTACTCACTTTATGGAAGAAACGGTAAACGCGGACAGAATCATCATCATGAACGACGGTCATGTGCTGCTGGACGGTGCGCCGGAGAAGGTATTTGCCGAGAGCGACCTCATACGGGAAGCCAGCCTCGATGTGCCGCTGATGGCGGAGCTGTCGCATAGACTGAGAGAACTTGGCGTAGAGGTACCGCAGAATATTATCACAGAAGAGAAGATGGTTGAATTTATATGTCAATAAAAGTAGAACATTTAACACATATATATGATAAAGGACTCCCCGGCGAGTCGGTAGCCTTAAGCGACGTGAGCTTCAGCGCCGAAGACGGGCAGTTTATCGGTATTATCGGACACACCGGCTCCGGAAAATCCACCCTGCTCCAGCATCTCAACGGATTGCTGAAACCCGACTTTGGGACCATAACGGTGGGAGATGTGGACATCACGGAACGGGGCGTTTCCATGGTGGAAATAAGAAAGCGTATCGGACTGGTTTTCCAGTACCCGGAGTACCAGCTTTTTGAGGAAACCGTGGCGAAGGACGTAGCTTTCGGACCTAAAAACCTCGGACTCTCCGAGGCGGAAATCGAAGAACGGGTCAAGGAAGCCATTGAACTGGTGGGGCTTGACTACGAAGCCATCAGGGAACGTTCGCCCTTTGAACTTTCCGGCGGACAAAAACGGCGGGTCGCCATTGCCGGCGTAGTCGCCATGCGACCGGAAGTTTTGATTTTGGACGAGCCCACGGCGGGACTTGATCCAAAAGCCCACAAGGACGTGCTCAAAATGGTTGAGAACGTACATAAAAAGACGAAGAACATTACGTTCTTTGTATCCCACAACATGGCAGATATCGCAAACCTTTCGGATAAAATTCTGGTGATGGACAGCGGCAAACTCATTTTGCAGGGCAGCCCGAAGGAGGTCTTTGCGCAAAGAGAAATCCTCAAAGGCGTGGGGCTTGATTTACCGCCGGTGACGGAGTTTACGGAAACCCTTCGGGATAAAGGAATAGACATCGGAGAGACGATTTTGGATATTGACGAAGCGGCGAAGCAAATCGCAGAATATTTGAAGAACAAAAAATAATCGGAAGGACGCCCTTTAAAAGGCTTAGAAAATATGATCAGAGACATTACGCTGGGGCAGTATTACCCCGGAGATTCTTGGGTTCACAAGCTGGATCCGAGAGTAAAAATAATAGCCACGCTGTTATTCATCATTGAACTTTTCATCGTGAACAATTTTATCGGTTTCGCGATTTCGGCGGCGGTGCTGGCGGTGATTATTGCGGTATCAAAGGTGCCGCTTAACTTCATTCTCAGAGGACTGAAGCCCATACTGATAATTTTGCTGTTTACCTTTGCCCTGAATATCTTTATGATAAACGGTGAGGTAATATGGAGCTGGTGGATTCTTAAAATTACAAAAGAGGGAATCCGCACGGCGATTTTCATGGCGGTGAGACTGATTCTCCTTATTATCGGTTCCTCCATGCTTACCCTCTGCACAAGACCTCTGAGCCTGACCGACGGAATCGAGAGGCTGCTTTCGCCTTTCAAAAGGATTGGACTTCCGGCTCACGAAATCGCCATGATGATGACCATTGCCCTGAGGTTCATTCCGACGCTTCTGGAAGAAACGGATAAGATCATGAAAGCCCAGCAGGCGCGAGGCGCGGATTTTGAATCGGGGAGCTTGCTCCACAGAGTAAAGAGCCTGATTCCCATTCTGGTGCCGCTGTTTGTCAGCGCCTTTCGCATAGCCAACGACCTTGCCATGGCAATGGAAGC
>CAVHEY010000173.1:0-2455 GCA_963635155.1 Bacteroides stercoris | reverse complement strand
TTGTAACTTTTCATAGTTTTTTATATAATATTTATAAATTTTACAAAGCCATTGCGTGAACAAAATGGTAAAATAGTTACGAAGGGAGGATACAAATGGCGCTTACCGTACAAGATTTGACAAAGCTCCGCTGCTTTGACCACATGAAACTGATTGCCGGCGAGGGCGGGCTTGACAACAAAGTGAAAGGCATGGGAATCCTGGATTATGAGCTTATGCCCGAATATATCGACGACTTTCTGAAAACCTTCACGCCGGGGGACTTTGTTCTTTGCAGCTTTCTGTATCAGTACTGCTGCAACAAACCCGAAGAAATTCTTCCGATGGTCAAGGCGCTGGCGGACTACGGCGCGGCGGGAATCGGCTGCAAAACCATCCTTTATCCCGATCTTCCCTCGGAAGTCCTTGCATTTGCAAACGAGCGAAACTTTCCGGTTTTCAGCTTCGGCAAGGATATTTACTACGAAAATATCGTTTATGAGGTTTCGGACGCGATTCAAACGGACGACAGGAATCTGCTGACCGCCGAAAACATCGGCGCCATGATCCTTGGCTCCATGTCGAAAAACCGAATTTACGCCATAGCGAAGAACCTTTTGATTACCTTCAAGAGCAGTTGCCGCGCTTATTACATATCCCGGGACGACGAAGAATTTTACGGCAATATATCCCGATACAGCAGGAATTTTTATCTGAACAAAAATGTCAGGAGCAAGGGCATGATCGCTCCCTACGGAAACGGTATGTTCCTGATTTTGACCGCTTCCAAAAATGACGCCGCCGGCTTCGACCTTATGCTTAAAGAGGTTTTGGAATATCTTGACATACCTCAGCCCTTTAATTGCTGCGCAAGCCGCGTTCACGCGCCCTTTGAAAGCTTGGATAAATGCTTTCGGGAAAGCTACAACACTTACCTGGCTTCCCTGGCGGAAAACAAAAATTTTGACAGCTTTGACGATATCGGCGTATACGAAATCCTGGTAAACGACCGCAATTCCGCCCAGATGGAGGAATATATGCTTCGGTACATCGCTCCCATCATGGATAAGCCGGACTACATAGACGCCGCTTCGATTCTCGTCAGGTGCGGCGGTGATATTGCAAAGGCTGCGGAGGAATTCGGCTGTCACCAGAACACGATCCGATACAAGCTGTCTCGAATGCGTGAAATGGCAAAGGCGCAGCAGGAAACGGAAAACGAATTTTACATGAATCTTTCCCTTGCGGTGCGGATCTATCGCCTGCGGCAAGTGGCAAAATAGCGGTAAAATCATATAGAATAACGAAGAAAACAGAAACAGAAAATGAAAATAAATATAGGATTTAGAATATCGAACATAAACCGCATACTAAATATGAAATTCAGAACAGAAGGAAAAGGAGAAGAAAATTATGAGTAAAAAACTGAGAGCGAATTTATTGCTCCTGCTTACCGCGATGATCTGGGGCGCATCCTTTGTATCCCAAGTCAGCGGAATGGACTATGTAGGGCCTATCACATTCCAAGGCATACGGCTGATGTTTGCCGCGGCGGTTTTAATTCCGGTGGTAATCATTATGAATAAGGGCAAGGGACCGCTCTTCGCCCCGGAAAAAAAGGAAGAAAACAAAAATGTGCTGATCGGCGGCGTTTGCTGCGGTATCGCCCTTTTTACCGCCTGTATTTTGCAGCAATTCGGCTGCGTTTTCACCACTGCCGGCAAAGCTGCTTTTATCACCACCCTCTATGTGGTAGTCGTGCCTATTTTCAGTCTTTTTCTCCGCAAACGGGTAAGACCGATTATGTGGGTCTGCGTGGCGCTTGGCGTTATCGGGCTATATCTTCTCGCCATGCCTGAGGGCTTCGGAAGCGTATCGAAGGGAGACTTTTTCGTCATGCTCTGCGCCGTCGCTTTCGCCGTACATATCATGGTGTGCGACCACTTTGTGGCAAAAAACGACGGAGTTAAGCTTTCCTGCATACAGTTTCTCACCGCGGGAATTCTCGGCTGCATCATGATGTTTATTTTCGAAACGCCGAATTTGAGCGATATTATGGACTGCGCAATTCCGATTTTGTACGCAGGCTGCCTCTCCGGCGGCGTGGGCTATACGCTGCAAATCGTGGCACAGCGGGACGCGGAGCCGACGGTGGCGTCCCTGCTTATGAGCCTTGAATCCGTTTTCGGCGTGCTGTTCGGCGCGCTGCTTCTCCACGAGGTAATGAGCGGCAGAGAAGTCATCGGCTGCTGCACCATCTTTGCGGCGGTTATCATTTCCAATCTGCCGGAAAAAGAGGTCAAGCTGAAAGACAAACACTGATGGCGGTGGATAGACGCCGTCCATCACCGGTGTACAGACGTACACCGCAAGCAATCTGACCCTAAAGTTCTACTTTTCTATATACATTGGCATGGTACGCATCGAGCCATGCCTTTTCCTTTTTTGTAAGCATTTCCGGCAAGATGGCTTCTTC
>CAVHEY010000172.1:0-2473 GCA_963635155.1 Bacteroides stercoris | reverse complement strand
TCACGCCCCAAATCCTCCTGTTTGTTGGTGAATGCAAGCCCCTCGCGTATCGGAGTCAGTGCCTCCGGTTTGTTGCGCTTGTACCAATCAAGGACCGCTTGCCAGTGGGGAGCGAGGGGCTTGCCCTCGCAGACCGTTTGCAGGGCTTCCGTCAGGTGACGGAGCCCTGCAGGGCCCGGGACGACCAGCTCGGTATCCGTATCACGGTTCAGGGCGTCCCGGGCCACCGGCGTGTCACCAAACAGGCTCGCCAGTTTGGTGAACACGCCGGACGGTCTGCTTGGGCCGCCTTCGGCGTCCGACATACTGTAACTTATCCACAGCCTCTCCCGAGGCTTGGATAAGTTCCGATAGATACCCATGCGCTCCTCCAAGAATCTCACATCGTCAACCTTGCAAATCTCGATTCCCTTTTCGCTGAGCAGATTCTTCTCGTCGCTTCCGAAAAGCCCCGCAGCCGGCTTTTCGCTTGGCAGGATTCCTTCGTTTGCCCCTACGACCACAAGAGCTTTCATCTCGCCGGTTCGGGTTCTCTGCATAGTCCCCAGCATCAGACCGTCCTTCGTCGGCGGCAAAATCCCGATCTCCACCTGGGAAATGCCAACCTCGAACAAGTCCCGAAACGCCGCCGGTCGGAATTTTTCCTCGCCCATGATCTCGCTCATCTGGTCAAAAATTCCGATGACCTTGCCCCAAATCTGCGCGGTTTCCTCGGCAAGGTCAGGACGGCCCTGCTCCGTCTGCATTTCTATAAGGTCGGCAATTTTCTCCGGCAGCTTCACTTTTTCGTACAAGAACCCATAAAATTTTTCTATAAATTCGCCGCAGGTTTCTGCCTTGAAAATTGCCTCAAGTTCCGGCATGAACGCCAGCGCCTTTTCCCGAAGGGCGTTCATGCGTTCCAGAGCCTCGGCGCCGTACTCGCTCTCGCCTCTGACAAAAGGCTTCTTCCACATGCTCCCGCGGATTTTATACTTTATCCCATAGTTTTCAAGCTCCGTGATTTCGTCATTTGTCAAATCGCCAAATCCCGATTTGAGCATTTTCATGACGATATCCGTCCTGCATTTTTCAACAATCATATCCATCAGCGACAGGATATACTGCACGACGCTGCTCTCCATGATATCCTTGCTGGTGTCCGAAATGAGGTCGATGCCGTACTCCTTAAAAACCCGCTTCAAAATAGCGCCGCGGGTCTCCTGATCGTTGCAAATCATCTTGATATCGCTGTATCGGTAGCCAAAATCCCGCACCAGACTCAGCACATAGCAAGCCGCGCTTTCAGCCTCATTATATAAATTCGCCGCCGCCACCAGCGTGAGGGCGCCTGCATCACTTTCGGCTGCTCCGTTTTCGCCTCCTGCTACTCCATTCTCGCCCCGCGGCTTTCCTCCGGTTACCGGCGTTCCGGCAGTCTTTGAATCTCCTTTCGTTCTGCCGTACTTCCGGGCAGGAAGCGCATAAAGCTCCTGCTCAATAAAACGAATCTTGTCTGCCCGCTCCGCCTCGTATTTTTTCGGAATCGCCCGTTTGCTTACCGCCACGCCGCGGCTTTCCGCCAACTTTTCAAAATTCCGTATCACAATTCCCGCAAGGGCAAACAGCTCCGCATCCCGCGCCTTGCCCCGCGCCTCTCGATTTTCCGGCGCTTTCTTTTCTGCCTGCGCTGCGCGGTTTTCCGTCGTTTCCTGTCCGCCCCGGGCTTCGCAGTTTTCGTCATAGGTGATTACCAGATTAACCTCCGCCGCATATTCCAGCATTTCTCCGATGACGGACAGGGCTTTCGGTGCAAAGCTGTCAAAGCCGTAGATCCAAATATGATTTCCCGCAATCAGCTTCGACCGACTGATTTTACCGATGAACAGGTCGATATAGTCCTCGGAATCCGTGTATTTTCCGCGGATTGCCTCTTCATATTTGCTGTAAATCAAATGCAAATCTTCCAGCTTTCTCTGCGTGTAGGAACCCTCCGGAGCAGTCTTTGCAATCTCCGCAAGCTCTGCCGCCCCGCAGTTAAACTGCTTCATTTCAGAAATAAAATTGTTCACAAGCTCGATGAAGGAGTTCTTCTCCTCCAGCCCCTTAAACACTTGCAGATTTTCCCGTTCCTTTGCGGCTATCGATGACAATATCATGTGCCTGCCATATTTATCAATAAATGTACGCTTGCTGCCGCCAAGCTCCTCAAGCAGTCGATACCCCAGCCGCGACAAGGAAATCACTTCCACGTCCATAAGTGCCTTCGCCCCCGAATGCTCCATCAGCTCCCGCTCCGCTTCCAATGTAAATTGGTCGGGAACCACCAGTAGCCCCCGACCTCCGATATTGTCGTATATGAATTTTTCCTTGTCGAGATTTTCCCGACCGTAAAAAATGTTCAGCATATTTCACCTCTCGGCGGGCAAGCCCGCCTGCCTTTACATTCCTGCCCGGCGTATCTGCTCCAGCACCGCCATCAGATCCATCGGCT
>CAVHEY010000171.1:0-2526 GCA_963635155.1 Bacteroides stercoris | reverse complement strand
CAGGAATAAGGAGGACGTGGAATGAATTACGCGGATCAACTGTATGAAGTCGTGGACAAATATTTTTTGAAAATTGTGATGCCTTACGGTGTGAAAAACAGCGAAGCGGCGGCATATTTGAAGAAGTTCACGCCTTTTAAAAAGAAAAATTTCGACGAATACGTGCAGGCGTACAATGCCTATAAGAATGCGGCGGAGACCCTGAGCATGGAAAATATAGAGGTTCCGGAGGAGGACGAAAAGGCGACGTATCTTAAGGAATGTTTTAAACAGAGTCAGAAGAGCTTTGCGAAGCTCTGCGGGAGGAACGCGGATTTTTACGACTTCCAGAACCGCAAGGCAAGGCACGAAAACGTGAACGCCAAGGAGCTGAAAGAGATCTTTGTTGCCCTTCAGGCAAGCATGAACTCGGCGGGGCGGGACGTGGAAGCTCTGGAAAAAGCATACAAAGAGCTAAAACTGGTTACCGACCCGGAATATGCCAAGGCGGTTGCCGAGGGAAAGGAAAAGATATAAAAATATGACAGAAACAACCCTACTATACATACTTCTGGCAGTTTGTCTTCTTACCGCGATCCTTGCAGCCCTTGCGACGCTAAAGGCGGGAGCGCTGGAAAGGCAGCTGACCCAGATGAAAGCCGAAAGCAGCGCGTCGGAGCGGGAGCTGCGGGAAATCCGGCAGGTGAGCCGGGACATGGGCGAGCAAACCCAAAATTCTCTGCGAAATTTCGGCGAGCTGATTGCGGGAAACCAAAAGGACAGCGCCACAAACCTGGACAATCGTCTCAGGGAGCTGAATACCCGCTTCTCAAACATGGCGGTGGAAAACGAGCAGAAACTGGAAAATATTCGCCTCAGCATGGAGAAAAAAATCGGAGAACTGACAAACGACAACAACCGTCAGCTTGAAGAAATGCGAAAGACCGTGGACGAAAAGCTCCAGAAAACCCTGGACGATAGAATCACCCAGTCCTTCAAACTGGTAAACGACAGGCTGGAACAGGTGTACAAGGGTCTGGGGGAAATGCAGACCTTGGCGGCGGGGGTAGGCGATCTGAAAAAAGTCCTTTCCAACGTAAAGACCCGGGGAATCCTCGGAGAAGTGCAGCTGGGGGCGATCCTTGAACAAATTCTTTCGCCGGAGCAGTATGCGGAGAACGTAATCACAAAATCAACGGGGGCAGACAGGGTGGAATTTGCGGTGAAGCTTCCGGGAGACGACGAGGGGACGGTGTGGCTTCCGATAGATGCAAAATTTCCGGCGGATTCCTACGCAAAACTGGTGGACGCATACGAAACCGGCGACGCGGCGGCGATAGAAGAAGCCGCCAAAAACCTGGAACGGGTTATAAAATCCGAAGCGAAGGACATTCATACGAAATATATCGAACCGCCCTACACCACGGATTTCGGCATCATGTTCCTGCCTTTCGAGGGGCTGTACGCCGAGGTGGTAAGGCGGGGGCTCTTAGATGTATTGCAGCGGGAATACAAGGTGAATATCGCAGGTCCGACAACCATGGCGGCGCTGCTTAACAGCCTCCAGATGGGCTTTAAGACCCTGGCGATACAGAAACATTCCGGCGAAGTATGGCAAGTACTGGGAGCCGTAAAGACTGAATTTGCAAACTTCAGTAAGGTTCTGGGGAACGCAAGAAACCGCCTGAGAATGGCAGACGAGGAACTGGAAAAACTGATAGGAACCAGAACAAGAGCCATCGAAAGAAAGCTCAGAGGCGTAGAAAGCCTTACCGCGGCGGACAGCGCAGAAGTGTTGGAACTGGAGGATTTGGGGAATTCTTCGGATAGATAAGGGGTAGGCAGAATATGAAAATTTTTGCAATCGGCGACCTGCACCTTTCCATGGGGGAGGCGGTTGATAAGCCGATGGATGTTTTCGGCGATGAATGGGAAAACCATGCAGAGCGCCTGAAACAAAACTGGATAGAAAAAATAACAAAGGAGGACATTGTAATCCTCTGCGGCGATATTTCCTGGGGGCTGAGGCAGGAGGAAGCGGAAGCGGATCTTGCGTGGATTCACGATTTGCCCGGAACCAAGGTCTTTTTCAAGGGAAATCACGACCTTTGGTGGCAGTCCGTGGGAAAACTCAATAAGCTATACGACGACGGAACCATGAATTTTATGCAGTGCAAGGCGTATATGGCGGGAGAAATCGGCATTTGCGGAAGCAGAGGCTGGATTTGCCCCGGCACAGAGGGCTTTTCGGAACACGACAGGAAAATCTACGACAGAGAAGTGGCAAGGCTCCGAATGTCCCTTGAGGACGCAAAGGGGCAGGGAGCAAAAAAAATCATTGCAGCCCTGCATTACCCGCCTACAAACGACAAACACCAGCCCTCGGACTTTACGCGGCTGATGGAGGAGTACGGGGTCAAGCGGTGCTTTTACGGGCATCTTCACGGAAAGGACGTCTTCCCGAAGGGCATAAAAGGCGTGCTTAACGGCGTGGAATATCGATTGGTATCACTGGATTATTTAAAAGCAGATCCGGAGGAGGTAGAA
>CAVHEY010000170.1:0-2559 GCA_963635155.1 Bacteroides stercoris | reverse complement strand
GGGGCTGGCCCGTTCCGGCGGCGATGGCAGAAAATCATGTTGCGATGGGAATTTTACAGCTTCTTCTGACAATCATCATAATGGTAATAAATCAAAAATTTTTCATAAACGGGTTTAGCAGTCTTTGGCATCGGGCACCGAATATGGACACGCTGGTGGCACTGGGCGCAACCGCCGCATTTGTCTGGAGCGTGGCGGTGCTTTTCCTGATGACGGACGCGCAGATGAAAGGCGACATGACAGGCGTTATGACCGATATGGACGAGTTTTATTTTGAGTCCGCTGCAATGATCCTTACGCTGATTACCGTGGGAAAAACATTGGAAGCGCGGTCAAAGGGCAAGACCACGGATGCGATTAGGAGCCTGATGAAACTTGCGCCGGAAACCGCGAGGGTCTTGCGGGATGGTAAAGAGGAAACTGTTCCCGTGGCGCAGGTAAAAAAAGGCGATATCTTTGTTGTGAGACCCGGCGAAAACATACCGGTAGACGGTGTCATAATCGACGGAACCACGGCGGTGGACGAGTCGGCTCTGACCGGGGAAAGCATTCCGGCGGATAAAAAACCGGGAGATACGGTGTCGGCGGCAACGGTCAACAGCTCCGGGTTCATACGCTGCGAGGCTTCCCGGGTGGGCGAAGACACGACCCTTTCCCAAATTGTCCGAATGGTGGAGGACGCGGCGGCAACGAAAGCACCGATAGCCAAAGTCGCAGACAAGGTTTCCGGAATCTTCGTACCGACGGTTATGGCGATTTCCGGGCTGACTTTGATCCTGTGGCTGGCGATGGGACAGGAATTTGCTTATGCCCTTGCAAGAGCTATTTCTGTGCTTGTAATAAGCTGTCCTTGCGCGCTGGGGCTTGCAACCCCGGTGGCAATCATGGTGGGAAACGGCGTGGGAGCGAAAAACGGCATTCTGTTCAAAACGGCGGTTTCCCTTGAAGAAACCGGCAAGAGCAGGATCGTAGCCCTCGATAAGACGGGGACAATCACAAAAGGCGAGCCTCAGGTAACCGATATTTTGCCCTCCGACGGGGAAACGAAAGAAAGCCTTTTAGGAATGGCGGCTGCCATAGAAGCAAAAAGCGAACATCCACTGGCAAAGGCGATTATGCGTCATGCCGAGGCGGAGGGCATAGAAACGGAGGAAGTTACCGAATTTAAAGCCCTTGCAGGCAGCGGCGTGGAAGCGGTTTTAGGCGGCGAGAAACTTCTTGGCGGCAGCATGAGCTTTATCGGAGAAAAAATCAAAATCCCCGAAGAAATACAGACGCAGGCGGAAAGCCTTGCAAATTCAGGAAAAACACCGTTATTCTTTGCGAAGAACGATAAGCTGCTGGGCATGATCGGAGTGGCTGATACCATGAAAGCGGATAGCCCCCAGGCAATCAGAGAACTTCAGGAAATGGGAATTCGGGTGGTAATGCTTACGGGGGACAACGAAAAAACAGCCCGGGCAATCGGCGCGAAAGCCGGCGTTGACGATGTGATCGCAGGCGTGCTGCCGGAGGGCAAAGAAAGCGCTATCCGAGATTTGAAAAAGCAGGGCAAGGTCATCATGGTGGGGGACGGCATCAACGACGCTCCGGCACTTACAAGCGCAGATATCGGCATTGCAATCGGCGCGGGAAGTGATGTGGCGATAGACGCGGCAGACGTGGTTCTGATGAAAAGTTCCTTACGAGATGTTCCGGCGGCAATGCGAATCAGCCGTGCAACCCTGCGCAATATCCACGAAAATCTGTTCTGGGCGTTCTTTTACAACGCGCTGGGAATCCCCCTTGCCGCAGGGGTTTTCGCCTTTGCGGGGCTTACCCTTAACCCGATGTTTGCGGCGGCGGCCATGAGCCTTTCGAGCTTTTGCGTGGTTACCAACGCTTTGCGGCTGAATTTTGTAAAACCCTATGAAGCAGTTAAAAATAAAAAATAAAATAGATGGAGGTTTTGAAATGATTAAGACAACATTAGAAGTGAAAGGAATGGCGTGCGGAATGTGCGAAAACCATGTAAACGAGGCGATCAGAAACGCTTTTAACGTAAAAAAAGTGACGTCCTCCCATGCAAAAAATCAGACGGAGATCATCAGTGAAGAGGCGCTGGACGAAGAAAAGATCAAGAGCGTTATGGCGGAAACAGGCTATGAACTCGGAAACATCACCAGCGAGCCTTACCGGAAAAAAGGAATTTTTTCCTTCGGCAAATAGTGTCGATAAATGGGCGTAGCAGTAGTAATTTGAACGACATAAATGCCGGCGAATCGGCTTCCGCTTACATAGGCAGGAGCCGATTCTTTCGCAAAAAATGAAAAATTTTGAAATTTTCGTTGACAAGCATTCGCTCATGTGCTATCATAGATTTCGGCTCGTCGGAGAGGACAAACGGTTATGTGCCTTGCGGCGGGAACAAGATTGAAAAAAGTTTAAAAAAGTTAAAAATGGTCTTGACAAATTTAACATAATAGTGTATATTTAATAAATGTGTCGAGCAGTTAAAAGCATTGTGGGAGTTTAGCTCAGCTGGGAGAGCATCTGCCTTACAAGCAGAGGGTCACAGGT
>CAVHEY010000169.1:0-2606 GCA_963635155.1 Bacteroides stercoris | reverse complement strand
ACACGAGGAGGTACAAGATGAAGATTTTCTTAATGGTTTTGCTGGCTATAGCAAGCATCGTTTTGATCGCCAGCGTACTGCTTCAATCCGGTAACAGCGCAGGCTTGTCCGGCTCCATCGCCGGCGGCGCGGAACAGTTATTCGGCAAGAAAAAGAGCAAAGGCTATGAAGCAATTTTGGAAAAAGTAACTACCGTAGGAGCGATCCTTTTCGTAGTGCTTTCCCTTGTAATCGTTACTTTGTTTGAGTAGCGGATACGGGACATTCGTTCGTTTTAAAAATTTTTATTATATTTCACTATCGGCAAGAGGTACAAAAGTGTGCCTCTTCTTCGGCGTTAGTGAGTAGGAGGTATCATTATGACAAATTATTTTGCTGTCATCGCAGCGATTATTGGTCTTGCCGTAGCATTCTGCTTGGCGGCTTGGATCAAGAAAGCTGACGAGGGGACAGACAGGATGAAGGAAATTGCCGGATACATCAGAGAAGGTGCGATGGCATTTCTGAGAAGAGAATACAAGACAATGGCAATCGTTATTGTAGTGTTATTCCTGTTAATCGGCGTATGTATCAACTGGGTAACGGCAATTCTGTACGTGTTCGGTGCGCTCCTTTCCGTACTTGCGGGTTACTTCGGTATGAAGGTTGCTACCCTTGGTAACGTAAGAACTGCAAACGCGGCTATGGAATCCGGAATGAACAAGGCACTCAAGATCGCTTTCCGTTCCGGCGCCGTTATGGGTCTTTGCGTATCGGGTCTGGGTCTTTTCGGACTTGGCGTGGTACTCTGCGTACTTGACCTTGCAACGGTTGTTCAGTGCGTAACGGGCTTCGGTCTGGGCGCTTCTTCCATGGCGCTGTTCGGAAGAGTTGGCGGCGGTATCTACACCAAGGCTGCTGACGTAGGTGCTGACCTTGTAGGTAAGGTTGAAGCGGGTATCCCTGAGGACGACCCTCGTAACCCGGCAGTTATCGCTGACAACGTAGGCGACAACGTAGGCGACGTTGCAGGTATGGGTTCCGACTTGTTCGAATCTTATGTAGGTTCCATTATTTCCGCAGTTACCCTTGCGGCAGTTGCGGTGCAAAATGCTAGTGAGACGGCTACGTTCTCCGAAGCTACGGCGGCTATCTTCCCGCTGATCATTTCCGCAATCGGTATTCTTGCTTCGGTCATCGGTATCATGCTGGTTAGAGGCAGAGAGGGCGGAAACCCTGCTGCTGCGCTGAACATGGGAACATATGTAAGCGGCGTTATCGTTATCGTTGCAACGATTATCCTTTCCAAGAAAATGCTTGGAGACTATACTTATGCAATCGCTATCATTGCGGGACTTGTTGTAGGTATTGCCATCGGTAAAATTACTGAGGTTTACACTTCAGGCGACTATAAATCCGTTCAGAAAATCGCAGAGCAGTCTCAGACAGGCGCTGCAACCACCATCATCAGCGGTCTGGGCGTTGGAATGATGTCCACCTTATGGCCAATCATCCTCATCTGCATCGGCGTATATATTGCTTATGATTTTGCAGGACTTTACGGTATCGCTCTTTCCGCAGTAGGTATGCTTTCCACTACGGGTATGACCGTTGCCGTTGACGCTTACGGTCCGGTTTCCGACAACGCAGGCGGTATCGCAGAAATGTCCGAGCTTCCTCCGGAAGTAAGAGAAATTACGGACAAGCTTGACTCCGTAGGTAACACCACCGCTGCGATCGGTAAAGGCTTCGCTATCGGTTCCGCTGCTCTTACGGCTTTGGCACTGTTCGCTTCCTATGCGTCAGTTACGAACCTGGAAGTTATCAGCTTGCTTGACCCGATCGTAATCATCGGACTCTTCATCGGAGCTATGCTTCCGTTCCTGTTCTCGGCTATGACGATGAACTCGGTAGGTAAGGCTGCAAACCAGATGATCGAAGAGGTTAGAAGACAGTTCAGATCCGATGCCGGCATCATGGCAGGAACTTCAAAGCCTGACTATGCAAACTGCGTAGACATCTCCACAAAGGCAGCTCTCAAGGAAATGGTTGTTCCGGGCATCATGGCGATCATCGCTCCGCTGGCAGTGGGCATCATCTTAGGGCCTGCGGCTCTGGGCGGAATGCTTGGCGGCGCACTTTCCTCCGGCGTACTGCTTGCTATCATGATGGCAAATGCAGGCGGCGCATGGGATAACGCAAAGAAATACATCGAAGAAGGAAACTTCGGCGGCAAGGGCAGCGACCCTCATAAGGCTGCGGTTGTAGGCGATACCGTTGGTGACCCGTTCAAGGATACTTCCGGTCCGTCCATCAACATCTTGATCAAGCTTATGACCATCGTTGCAGTCGTATTTGCACCGTTATTCGTATCCGTTGGCGGATTGATTGTAGGTTAAGCGTAACTGAATAAGTAGAAAACATTGCGGGTAGCCCTTTCGGTTGCCCGCTTTTCAGTTGCAGTATTAGGGACGAATCGCTTTCCACCTTTGAGGGTCGGGAGCGATTTTTCGTCATTTTGACAACAAAAACTGCCCGCTTTTTTGATAAAATTAAGGTCGACTCTTGATTATGGAAAGGAAAGGTGTTAAACTATTCACAGAAAATTTCTGTGAATAGGAAGGAAC
>CAVHEY010000168.1:0-2620 GCA_963635155.1 Bacteroides stercoris | reverse complement strand
GTAGGATTTCCCATGCCTCCGACGCAGCCTCTGTTACACACCATGCCCTCGATAAAATTGTTCGGCAAAACGCCCTTGCCTGCTTTCAGAAGCGCCGCCTTGCACTGATCGATGCCGTCACAGGAAACAGCGTTTAGCTCAAACTCTTTGACGTCCATTTCTTTCAGCACCTCGCCCACCGCCGCGGCAACCCCGCCGGAGGTTGCGAACATTCTGCCGTAGTAGGAAGCCTGATTCCATTCCATCGGCTCCTGATCCCGCAGCAGGATATCCCGGCTGTCAAAGAGCGCCTGAAGCTCCTCAAAGGTAATCACATAGTCCACATAGGGAGAAACCCTATCCTTCTTAATTTCGGCTTTTTTGGCGATACAAGGACCGATAAAGACGATTTTCGCCTCGGAATCCTGCTCCTTGACCCGGCGACCCAGCTCCGCCATAGGGGAAAGATTGTGGGAAATGTGCTGCGCCATTTGCGGGTGCTTTGTTTCCACGTACTTCACAAAAGCAGGGCAGCAGGAGGAGGTAAGAAAGCCCTTTTCCACAAGCTCCTTGCCCTCTTTATATGCAACCATATCAGCCCCCACCGCAACTTCAAGAACCTTGCCAAAGCCCAGCTTTTTGATCCCCGCTATAACCTTTCCCAATGGCACATACTGAAACTGGCTTGCGATTGCCGGGGCTACGATTGCGATCAGCTTATTCTCGCATCCCGCAGCCTCCGCTTCAGCCGCCGCCTTCAGCTCCTTGATAACCTGAACAATGCCGGATTTATCCACCGGAGCGCCGAATGGGCAGTGATAGACACAGGCACCGCAGTCGATGCACTGCTCATAGTCGATACACGCCTCTCCGCCGGGCGCCATTGAAATCGCCCCTACCTTGCAAGCATTTTCACAGGGCCGCCTGAAATTATGTATCGCGCTGTATTTACAAGCCTTTGCGCATCTGCCGCACTCCACGCATTTGCTCTTGTCGATTTTCGCGTGCTGATGTTCGTCGATGATGATCGCGTCCCGTTTGCAGGATTCCACACAGTGGTGAGCGAGGCAGCCTCGGCAAAGGTCGGTAACCACATAGCCCGCCTCCGGGCATTCGTCGCAGGCGATGTCGATGATATGCACCACTCCCGATTCACTTGGACTGCCCCCCGCCGCCTGACGGATCCTCTCCGCTACAACGGCTCTGTCCTTATATATGCAGCAGGTCTGGGGCGGCTCCCCCTTCGGAATGATATTTCCCGCCATTCGGTTAAACTCCTGAAAAATCTCGTGTCCTTCCCAAGTTTGCACCGCCACCTCTCGAAGTACCTTGTATTTGGTTTCCTGAACCCGGTTGTCAAATAATTTCATAAAACTCGTCCCCCTCGTTTGATTTTTCACACAATATATGTTAACATATAGTTAGTCTATGTCGCTATCTTATTTTACACCATCAAAATAAATGCTTCGCCCTCTGCGAAAGGAGCCACAAAATGCAAATCAATCATAGGAAAAAAAGCAAAGAAGAAATCTTCGCAGTCATCGGTCTTTTGATCGTAGGCGTCTGCTGGGGTTTCGGCTTTCTTGGTCTGCGCTATGTAGACGGTCTGCCGACTTTTTACATACAAGCGATACGCTTTGGAATCGCCGCCTTGGCGCTGGCAGTCGCCTGCTTCAAACACCTTAAAAACATCAATAAAGAGCTTCTGAAAGCCGGTATCCTCATCGGGGTTTTAATGTTCGCCTGTTACGTCTGTGCAACCCTAGGCATCAAATATACCACGGCTTCGAGAACCGCCTTCTTCTCAACGCTCGGCGCCATCTGCGTACCCCTGCTCAACTTTGTGATTTATCGCATCAAGCTTACCCGCAAGGCTGCTCTGTGCGTGGTAATATGCGTGGCGGGCGTCTATTTGATTTCCATGGGCGGAAGCGCGGACTTCGGCTTTAACATCGGCGACGCTATCTGCCTTGGTGCCGCGTTTTTCAGCGCCGGGCAAATTGTTACGATCGAAAAGCTGGCAAAATCCCACGATGTCTACGCCCTTACGGTAGTGGAGCTTGCCACCATCGCCGTCCTGGGTTTTGTATTTACCTTTATCAGCGGCGAGGCCGTTCCCGACGCCCTCACGGGGCTTGAACTCGGCACCCTCATTGTGCTTGGGCTTGTATGCTCTGCGCTGTGCTTCATTCTCCAAACCTCGGCACAAAAGCACGTTCCCGCAAATCGAGTAGCGCTGATTTTGACCGTGGAGCCGGTGGTTGGCGCCATCGCCTCGGTAAGCATCCTCCACGAAACCCTGGGGGTTATCGGCTGGCTGGGCGGCGCGCTGGTCGTTACCAGTATTATAATCTCCGAATGGAGTCCGGAGGAAGGAGCGGAAATTTCCCAATGTGCCGATAACAGCAGCTCCGGGGATTCCGGCTCTACAAGCGATTCCGGTTCTACAAGCGATCCCACCGGTGAGTCTTAGAATTAGCTTGCCGGCTTCACGCTGCCTGTAGCCTTCGGCCGGCGGATTTTTGCCGCGTTCCTGCTGCTTTCGACTTTATTTCGACTTTATTTAGGCTTTATTTTGCCCTACAGCCCGTGATAGGTTTTCGCCTCATTGCAGTCCCTTGCAATCTGGGCGGAAAGTTCC
>CAVHEY010000167.1:0-2649 GCA_963635155.1 Bacteroides stercoris | reverse complement strand
TGGTTTCCATCGCTCATCCGGACTTCCGTGAGGAACTCATCGAGTCCGCAAAGAGAATGGGCATCTGGAAGGATTGCAGCACCGTTGTAAAATAAGGTATCACAAAATATAATGATAAGTTTCATTATAATTTTCTCCATTTTTATTAAGCACTTCACACAAAAGAAGACATGCCTCAGATTTTCTGGCATGTCTCTTTTTGTGCAGTGTTCACATAAAATTCGTGTTGCGGTGAGTCAGCATTTTTACAGATAATATTCCGTCAGAGCCGCTGCAAATACAGGGATGGTTACGACGGAAAGCAGAGTGGTAAATGCAACCACCTCCGCACAGGAGAGGGCATTCTTTCCCTCCAGGGCTGTAACGGGAACCGCTGCGACAGCTGCAGGAAATACCGCTGCGAAGGTAAGACACAGTTTTACGCCCGTCGGAATCGGCAGCCAATTCACCGCCAGAAAAGTCAAAACCGGCAACAAAAGCATTTTTGTAAACGAAATAGCAACCAGCTTGCCCTGTGCAAGAATTTTGATGGGATTGGTATCTCCAAGCTGCATTCCTACCAGCAGCATGGAAACCGGAACTGTAGCATCCCCGATGGTTTGCGTCGTTTCGAAAAGCGCCGACGGCAGGTGAAGCCCTGCAAACAGCATTATGATACTTATAAGCGAAACAATCGCGTTTATGTTCCAAAAGGAGAGTAAAAATGACTTGATACTAAAGGCCTTTTTGCTTTCGGAGCCGATATGAACGATGGACGGTCCAAGGGAATAAGCATAAATGGTCAGGGCTATATTGTGAATCACCATCAGATACAGGATGTCCGAACCAAAGAGGGCAAGTGTGATGGGAAAGCCGATAAATCCGCTGTTTATGGAGCCGAATGTAAAAGCATACATCCCCAAATCCTCCTTGTTCACATGGATGACAAACCTGCACAGCAGATAACCTACGGCTGCTGCCAAAATAAAAAATGCTATCGCCAAAATCAGCGTTTCGATGGTCGACGCAAAGGTTTCCTCCGTTAGTTCCTTTGAGGTGATCGATGAAATAATCATGCATGGCGTTATAATTTTTATCAAGAGGCTTGTCAGAAATTCATTCGCCTCTTTGGGAAGAACTCCCACGCGGTTTGCCACAAAGCCCACCGCCATAATCAAAAATATTGAAATTATTTTTTCTACGATTAAAATCATGTTGTATCTAAAACTACCTTTCTGCTACAGTCACGATTGATGTAAACCAAACGGAAGCATTCTACCACAGCCCCAAATCGATAAGCTGAAAGCTGTGATTCAATGGTTCCTACTTTGCGGCAACGCCGCCGATATAATTGCAGGAACCATTATACCACAGTTAAATTCAAAAATCCCGAAAATCTCAAAAAACTTCCGATATTTTCATTGCATTTTCTTGCATTTTCATCAGTTCTGCCTCATATCCATCGCCGGTTCCATTCCCCTTGCCGGAGACGGAAAAAGGGCGGACTTGCTTTTCTACGCGCAAGATGATAGAATGTATGGGCAGGATTGCTATCTTTTCGGTTTAGGAGAAAAAATGTTCAGAGACGGACTTGGGGAGAGCAGCAGGTTTTCGGGCTGCCACCCGGCGGTAAATATAATATTTTACGCCTTTGCCATCGGAATCACGATGTTTTCGCTGGATCCGGTGTTTCTGGGAGTGACGACGGTTTTTGCATGGGCGTATTCGATTTTGCTAAGAGGCGCGGGACAGATTAAGACAAACCTCTTTTTTCTTGTGCCGATTGTACTCATCATGACCGTGGTGAACGGGCTTTTCACCCACAACGGAGCGACGGTGCTGTTTTTTGTTAACGGCGGACGCATTACCTTGGAGGCGATTGCCTACGGAATGGCGGCGGCTCTGCTTCTCAGTGCCGTAATCGTCTGGTTCGCAAGCTTCAACGTGGTGATGTCCTCGGACAAGCTGATTTACCTTTTCGGAAAAGCGGCGCCGGTCTTGGGGCTTACGCTGTCCATGATTTTTCGATTCATTCCTCTCCTAAAGAATCGCTTTAAGGAAATTAAAATGGGACAGGAATGTATGGGCAGACATGTGGAAAAAGGGCTGTTTGCCAAGACGAGGCAGCTCTGCAAAGAAATATCCATTCTGATTTCATGGTCTCTGGAAGCCTCCATTGAGACTTCGGATTCAATGGAAGCCAGAGGGTACGGACTTCACGGAAGAACGAGCTTTCATCTGTTCAAAATGTCCCCTACGGACTACAAAATGCTGGCGGTTATGATGATCGCGGGAACGATATCTGCCATAGGCTGCGCGGCGGGCAAAACCGGTATCTACTATTATCCGGTAATCAAGCTTGCCGAATGGGACGCCCTGAGGATCATCACACTGATAAGCTTTACGATACTTTTGGCAGCGCCACTTGCGCTGGATATTGCGGGAGAGAAGAAATGGCAACGATTGAAGTTAGAAATTTAAGCTTTACCTATCCCACCGGAAGCGGGAAAGCCCTTGACGGGGTTTCTTTTGATGCGCAATCTTCGGAATTTGTGGTTGTTTGCGGCAAATCGGGCTGCGGAAAAAGCACCCTGCTTCGGCAGCTCAAGAAAAATCTCATTCCCTACGGGGATAAAACCGGCGGGGCGTACTACGAGGGAACGGAAATTA
>CAVHEY010000166.1:0-2703 GCA_963635155.1 Bacteroides stercoris | reverse complement strand
CGGATTTACCCACGACTTCCAGCTGGTCGATTGCCGCGGGTCTGTAGATGTCGCAGGCCGCAAGCATCGGTTTTTTGCCGTTTTTCTTCAGATATGCCGCCAGCTTTCCGCAGGTGGTGGTCTTTCCTGTACCTTGCAGACCCACCATCAGAAGGACGGTGAAGCCGCTGGGGGAAAAGGTCAGTTTGCTGTTGGTTCCCCCCATAAGGTCAACCAGGGTGTCGTTTACGATTTTTATGACCTGCTGACCCGGGGTGAGACTTTCCAGCACTCCCTGACCCAGCGCTTTTTCTTTTACCTCTGCAACGAACTCTTTTACGACCTTGAAGTTTACGTCGGCTTCCAGCAGAGCCAGCTTGACTTCCCGCATGGCATCGTTGATGTCCGCCTCGGTTAAAACTCCCTTGCCTTTCAGCTTCTTAAATGTCCCTTGCAGTTTTTCGGATAAATTCTCAAATGCCATTTTGTCTCCTTAATTTGGCTCTGAAATTTGACTCTGATTGTTTTTATTCTAAACCGTTTATGATGGTCTTGATTTCTTCGAGTTTTGCGACGATGTTCGCCTCGCCGGCAGATTCTCCGCCTCTGGTCAGCTCGGATATCAATCCGTCGATTCTCTCGTCTATGCCTACGATTGCCTTTTTGGACTCCATCAGCCGCTCCACCAGTCCGAGTTTCGCCTCATATTCTGCCAACGCCTGCTCGGCTTTTTTCAGGGTGTCATGCACCGCCTGCCTTGAAATTCCAAACTCTTCGGCGATTTCCGAAAGGGAAAGATTTTCTTCGTGATACAGCGCCATGACCTCCTGCTGCCGCCTGCTGAGGAGCTGCCCGTAAAAATCGTACAAGAGGCTGTTTTCTGCAATACTTTCAATTTTCATAAAAGTCCTCGCCCCCTCTTGTTTCGATTTTTGTTTGTTTTATTGCGCAGCGTGTCAAGTCGATAGCTTGACACCTTGCCTACTATAACACAGTTTACGGGTGCTGTCAAGTATTTTTGCTTGAAATGCACAGGTAAACTGGTAAAAATGGTAAAAACCAGCTCGCCCGTGTGCAAAACGCTTGCCGCCCACTGTTATTTTTGAATCGGGCAGAGATAGCTGAATGCAAACTTCCCGTTCATGTCGATGAGTCCCCGGAGGGTGTCTGCATTCAAATTGCCTGCACCGAGAAGGGATTCGGAGCCGGAAATTGCATCGGCTGCCGACCCCAGGAGCGAAGTCAGGCTTGTGCTCGTCGGGCTTTTAAAATATTCCAGCGCGCAGCTTGAGAGTTTATACTGCGCTTTCATGTCTTCCGCCGCTTCCTCAAAGGTTCCGATCTCGTCGATCAGACCCTTTGAAAGAGCCTGCTTTGCGGTGTAAATTCTGCCGTCCGCCAGCTTTTTTACCTCGGAAACCTTCATATCGCGCCCCTCTGCCACGATGCCCACGAACTGTTCATAGGCTTCGTCCACCAGCGATTGGAAGATTTCCTCCTGTTCCTCGGTCATTTCCTCCACGCTGCTTCCCATGGCTTTGTTTGCGCCGGAAGTGATGGTTTTTGTCTTTATCCCCAGGGCGTCGAGAAGCTCGCTGACGTCGTACATGGTGCCCAGAGTTACGCCGATGGAGCCGGTCCAGCAGTTACGGTTTGCATAGATTTTGTCGCAGGGTGCTGAGATATAGTATCCGCCGGACGCCGCCATGGACTGCATGGAGGAGTAAACCGGACGTTTTGTCTTTTCCTGATATTCCTTGATTTTGAAATAAAGCTCGTCGGAGGCGAAAACCGAGCCTCCCGGCGTATCGAGATACAGAATCATACCCTTGTTCTTGTCGTCTGCAATCATGGCGTCGATTGCGTTTAATATGTATCTGTGATTATACGTGCTGTTGCTATCCTCGCTGATGGTTCCGTTGATGTCCACCACGCCGATATAATCGTGTCCGAAATCGGTGGTGACAGAATTATCCGAGCTGCTGAAAATCGAGCCGGTAAGGGAGCCAACGACGCCGTCCACCGCCTTGTTGCAGCCTGTGGCAAGAATTGCGATTCCCGCGATTACCGCCGCTATGATGAGGAGGGCTTTTACCCATGTGGGTATCTGTTTTTTTCCTGCGTATGAGGAACCGGTGTATTGCGGGCGGGTATCGGCATGTCCGCCTGCCGGAGTCTCTGTTTGGGAGGATTCCGTACCCAAAGACTCGGTGCAATCTCCCACTCCGGCATATTCTTCCCTTGCGGAAAACTCGCCGTTGCTGTAGTATTGCCTTTCGTTTTTTTCGTTTCTTTCGCGATTATCGTTGCTTTCAAATTTATCCAAAATATTTTCCTCCTTTTGCAATTTGCTTGCTGTGCTTCTGTTGCCGAAAACAGTATATCACGGTTTTGGGCGAAAAAAAAGCGCGAAAATGCAGGAAAAGAGCAACCGAAGCTGCTCTTGATCTTTCTATGTACTATGTAGTTTTTCTCTTTTTTGGTAATCAGCCATTCGAGGTGGCTTTAGAGTGCCTCAATCTCACGTACAGTTAAGCCCGTGATTTCTGCAATCTCAGGCACCGGCATTTTCTTTGCGAGCAAGGTCTTTGCAATCTCGCGCTTTTCCTGCGCAGCGCCCTCTGCCATTGCAACTTCCCGATTGGTCGCTTCCTGTATCTCATAAAACAAGCGGGATTCTGCCCATGCCGCCTCGCGTTCTTCTTTTGTCGCCCTGCGATATAA
>CAVHEY010000165.1:0-2769 GCA_963635155.1 Bacteroides stercoris | reverse complement strand
ATCGCCGCGTTTTCATAGACTAATTTTATTATAGATTCGAGGAGAATGCAAGAGGTGTTATGATTCCAGTATCGCAAAGTCGATCTGCCGCTGGGCGGGTCTTGCGTCTTCTACCCGAATTCGAACCTTCTCTCCCAGCTGATAGGGGCGTCTGAGATTCCGAGCAAAAGCCATACCCTCCACCGTGTTGGCAAGTTCCACATAAACCCCGAAATCGGTCACACCGCTGACGATTCCGTCAAATTCTTCTCCGATATGGTTAAGCATAAACCGGCATTTTTTAAGCTTGTCCACTTCCCGCTCCAGTTCCTGCGCCTTTCTCTCGGTTCGCGAGGAAACTTCCGCCGCGTTCAAAGCGTCGGCTCTGTATTTCGCAAGCTTTGCCTCGGTCATCTCCCCCGTCACCGCTTTTTTTATCACCCGATGGATAAACAAGTCGGGATAGCGGCGAATGGGTGAAGTAAAATGGCAATAATAGCGAAAGGCAAGCCCGAAATGCCCGTCACACTCCGTGCTGTAATAGGCTTTTTTCATGGTTCGGAGCATTACCCGATTGACCACCGCCTCATAGGGCTTGTCCTCTATTTTTGAAATGATGTCCGCAAGGGTCTTGGGGTTGATATTGTCCGCGCTACCCTTGAGATGGATACCGAAATTCATGAGATAAGCCTTAAGTTCCACCATTTTCTCCGGCTCCGGCTTTTCATGGACGCGGTACAGAAACGGGTACTGCATCCAGTAAAAATGCTCCGCCACCGTTTCGTTTGCCGCCAGCATAAATTCCTCTATCATGCGGTTTGCGGTTCTGCGCTCTGCGGGGCGAATTTCTACGGGATTTTCCTCTCCGTCGAGGATAATCTCGGCTTCCGGTATGTCAAAATCCAAGCTGCCCTGTTGCTTACGCTTGTGCCGGAGGATCGCCGCCAGCTCCGCCATTTTCCGCAAATCCTCCTGCAGAAAATCGTATTTTTGTCGCAGCCCTTCAATCCTGAGTTTTTCCGACTTGGTCGCAGTCTCAAAAGCCTCATTTTCCAGCAAATCCGAAACGTCGTCATAAACCATTCTCGCCTTCGAACGAATCACCGATTCGCAGATTTCATGGGAAACCACCTCGCCCTTTCCGTCGATTTCCATAAAGCAGGAAAGGGTCAGTCTGTCCTCCCCCTCATTCAGGCTGCACACGCCGTTGGACAAGACCTTGGGAAGCATGGGAACCACACGGTTAAGCAAATACACGCTGGTTCCGCGTTTCAGCGCCTCACGGTCAAGATATCCGTCCTCCGCCACAAAATGGCTCACGTCGGCAATATGTACCCCCAAAAGGTAGTTGCCGTTTTCCGATGTCTCAATGGAAATCGCATCGTCCAAGTCTTTCGCCGTAGGACCGTCAATGGTAATCGTATTTTTGGCTCTGAAATCCTTTCTTCCTGCAAGAATTCCTTCGCTGATTTCTTCCTTCGCACGCGCCTTTGCCTCCGCATTGCAGCGGCTTGGGAAGGTCTCAAAAAGCCCCGCCCCGCGAATCATGGAAAGCACATCGCTTCCGGTCTGGTCCTTTCGGGCAATGATTTCCGTAATCTTCCCCTCGGCGCTGTGAATCTTGTCGGGATATTGGGTAATCTTTGCCACCACCTTATCGCCGTTTTGCGCACCCCGGAAAAAATCTTTTTTGATAAAAATATCGTCCTGTATTTTTTTATCGTCGGCTACCACAAAGCCGAATTTTTTGTTTTTCTGAAAGGTTCCTACGATTTCGATCGTGTTTCGCTGCAAGATTTTGGTGATGATTCCCTCTTTTGAGCGGGTCCAAAGATACGGCGGCAACAGATCCGCCTCCACCAAATCGCCGTTCATGGCGCCCAGCATATTGCTCCTGCCGATAAATATATCGCCGCCCTCCTCCTGTCTTACGAAGCCGAAGCCTCTCGGGTGCTTTTCGATTATTCCCGTTATGATTTCTCCGCTTCCGACGGCGCCTTTGTGAAATGTTTTCTTTTTTCTCATATGCTTATCTAATCCATCCGTGTGTTTTAGCTTCCTCCTGCAAAAAGTATAGAGCATATCAAAAATAAAGTCAAGGTCTCCTCCTGCCGCCTTTTGCCTTGCATCTTTGCATCTTGCATTTTCGATGGGATATCCTGTGATATCCTGCGGCGGCTCAGTGAGAAGACCTCGCCTGTTGTCAGTTATTGATTTTACTTCCGTCGTCTTTATCTTTGTTTGCGGTAGCCTTATTATCGTCAACCTTATCGTCGGCAACCTTATTATCGCCGGTCAAATCGTCTCCGATATCTTCTGCGCCTTTCTCGATTCCATCGCCTATATCATCGGCGCCCTCCGCTATCTCCTGCGAGGCACTGCCTTGGTCGCTGTCCCCCAGTGCGTCTTCATCATCGGCGCAGCCCGTAAATGCAAAGAGCGAAACCATCAGCAGCGCGACTAAAATTACAGCCGTTTTCTTTTTCATAAAACAAACTCCTCTCCGTATTATATTTCTATACGCGTTTAGTTTGTTTCCTTTTTCAAAAAATATACGCAAATTTTGCATATGTAAGGCTTGCAGCCTCCCGATCGGTCGCTTCCTCTATCTCATAAAACAAGCGGGATTCTGCCCATGCCGCCTCGCGTTCCTCTTTCGTCGCCCTGCGATATAAGTTTTCAGCCATGATGATTTTCTCTGCTATAATTCTTCAACTTCCCACGCAGAGAGTCCCGTGTTCTTTGCGATTACGTCAAGTGAGATGCCGGAGTTCTTGAGGTTCTTTGCAA
>CAVHEY010000164.1:0-2832 GCA_963635155.1 Bacteroides stercoris | reverse complement strand
GGCTTAATTTCATAACGGACGACTTAACGGCAGACATTCAGTTTGCCGTTTTTTTTTCTTGCATTTTTGTCGCTTTTTTCTTGCGTAGGGGCGCGACTGCTGATAGAATGTAGCTATATCATCGATGGGACGGAGGAAAAAATATGTTTCGCAAAAATACATTTAGAATCATCGCAGCGCTGCTGATTTCGGCGCTGCTTATGGGGCTGGTTGCCTGCGGCGGCACAGATTCCGCAGGCTCGGATCGGGATATGGAGACTCTTACTGCCACAGTTTCCAAGGATCCGAAGTTTGACGCGGCGGTGCTTAGTCTGACGGAGGAGGATTTCAGCAAGGCGGGCTTTGCCTTTGGGGACAGCTTCGATGTGGAGTTCAGCAACGGTTACAGCCTTACCGATGTACCCTATTACAATGGGTACTATGTAAAGACCGGAGATCCGGTTATTGTCGCGTACCCGAAGAACGAGTATGTCCTCATCGCTAACAATAACCGCGACCTGTGGACACCGGCAGAACTTGATGACAGCTGCACGGTGGAGATTACCCTGACCACAAAGGGAAAGTACCTTGCCACATCTGAGGCGCTGGGGCAGAGCTATTCCACGGACAGGAGCGATTATGAAAGCGATGAAGCCTTTGCAAATTTCCGGGCGATGTCCGGGGGCAACCTAAAGGAAAACTTCCTTTACCGAGGCGCATCTCCGGTGGATAACAGCAGGAACAGAGCCGCTGTTGCGGATTCTCTGGTAAAACAGGCTGGAATCACTTGCATCATCGACCTTGCGGATTCGGAGGCGGATATGGAGGAATATATCGGCTCCGAAGGCTTTTCTTCCGAATATACGAAATCACTCTATGAAAAGGGTCGGGTTGCGCTGCTCGCCATGGGGGCAAACTACGACTCGGAGGAATACAAGGAATGCGTTGCGGCGGGAATGCGGCACCTGCTGAAATACGGCGGTCCTGCCTACATTCACTGCATGGAGGGGAAAGACCGCACGGGCTTTGTGTGCCTGCTGATCGAGGCGCTTATGGGGGCAGATTACGATGAGATGTGCGCTGACTATATGAAAACCTATGAAAATTACTACGGAATCACCGAGGCGGAAACGCCGGAACGCTATGAGGCGGTGGTTTCTCTGTACTTCGATTCATTCATGGAGTACCTTGCCGGAACCGAGGACACTGCCGATACCGCTGATACAGACAAGCTGAAAACCGCAGATTATGAGAAAGGCGCAAAATCCTACCTGACAGACTGCGGCATGACGGATAAGGAAATCGCCCGGCTGGTCGAATTGCTGTCGAAGTAATTTAGAGAAAGTTTTGACCTTACACGAAAAAGCAAGTTTAAAAGTGCCGGTTTTGCACGAAAAAGCAAATAAGGCGAAACTTTGTTTGACATTATCACGGCGAACCGATATAATGATGACAACAGGAGGCAAAGCATTATGACAGTAAATGATTTGATTGCAGCGAATAAAATAACAAAATACAGACTGGCAAAGGACAGCGGCATTGCGTACACAACGATAAGCGATATATGCAGCGGCAGGGCGCGCCTTGAAAAATGCTCTGCCGAAACAATTTATCGAATATCCAAAGCCTTGGGTGTTTCCATGGAAAATTTAATAAAACCATACTTGGATAAGCGTAGCGACTTTGAAATTTTCAAAAGCAACGCTTGTCATAAGCTAAAAGAACTTGGCGATATAGCGTTTATCGTTGACTTATTGGAAAAAGATGAAATCAGAAAAAATCATGAGAGAGGTTGGCACCGTGAAAGCCTCTATCTCCTTGCAATGCTTGACTATGTGAGTCGCGAGAACGGTATCCCGCTTTGCAATCGATATGACGATTTACGTAAATTGAAGTTACAAAACCCACTTTTCCCTGCCGGTGTATTGACCGTAGCGGAGATTACAAAAAACCGTGAAATTAAGAAACAAGCGATAAAAGAAGCAATTCCTGAGTTTATGCGGTTTAATATTGTAGAGAATGAGGTGCGCAATGTCATCTGAAAATTTCACGAAAAAAAATCTTGATGGCTATCTGAAAGAGCTTGCCAAAGAATTTAAAAAGCTAAGCGGAAAATCCATGCCTGCTGAGATTGTATTGGTCGGCGGCGCTGCTATTCTGACGAATTACGGGTTTAGAGATATGACTACGGATATAGATGCGGTTATACATGCCGCATCTTCGATGAAAGAAGCAATAAATCGGGTAGGAGATAAATTTGAGTTGCCTAATGGTTGGCTGAATGCCGACTTTATGCGCACCGGGTCATATTCGCCGAAATTGAATGAATACTCAATTTATTATAAAACATTCTATGGAGTGCTGAATGTGAGAAGCGTGTCAGCAGAATATCTTATAGCGATGAAGCTGCGTTCCGGAAGAAAATATAAAAATGATCTTTCTGATGTAATCGGAATTTTAGCCGAACACCAAAAGAGTGGAGCTGCTATTACATTCCGACAGGTTGATACAGCGGTTAACAACCTTTATGGCGGGTGGCAAGATTTTCCCAAGGACTCAAAACCATTTATTGAGGACGCTTTCAAAAATGCCGACTTAGAAAAGGTTTATGCTTCGATAAAAAAAGAAGAAGCTGAGGCTAAAGATATTTTGATTGAGTTTGAAGAAGCATATCCTATGGTTGCGAAAGGATCTAATGTAGATGACATACTGGCATTGCTGAAACAGAAAGCTGAACAGAAACATATCTAAATCAAAACTATGCTTGCCTTTTCGACATATTTTGCTTATAATTTAACTAGAACAGTTGACAAGGAGCGCGAGGCAGTGGGAAAATCTTTTAGCAGAGCAGAG
>CAVHEY010000163.1:0-2880 GCA_963635155.1 Bacteroides stercoris | reverse complement strand
TGGGGATCCCGGGAACCATCGTCAAGCGAAACGGGCAAAGTACCACCCAAGACCTTAACCAGGTGGATCTGCCGGATCCCATCGCGGTGGAAATCGAATGTCTGCGCAAGCGTGTAATGGAGCTTGAAAAGATCCTGCAGACAGAACACAAAATTGAAGCGGGCTGCATCGACTGCGCCGGCGCGTCAAATTTGGAAGAAACACTGATGGAAGTCATCCGTGAAAAAAACGAAAAGAACCAAGAGAACCAAGAGAAAGACAGGATACGAGAGGGAAACGAAGATGAAGATTTATAATACCCTTACAAGAAAAAAAGAAGAGTTCGTGCCCATTGAAGAGGGAAAGGTAAAGATGTACGTGTGCGGACCTACCGTATACAACTATTTCCATATCGGAAACGCAAGACCCTTTGTCGTTTTCGACACCATGAGAAAATATCTGGAATATCGGGGCTACAAGGTAAAATTTGTCCAGAACTTTACCGACGTGGACGACAAGATTATAAACAGAGCCAAGGAAGAGGGGGTAACCGCCCCGGAAATTTCCGAAAAGTACATCGAAGAATATTACAAGGACGCGGCGGCTCTCAATGTAAAGAAAGCCAGTGTCCACCCGAAGGTTTCGGAAACCATGGAGGACATCATCAAATTTGTGCAGGATCTGATCGACAAGGGCTATGCCTACGAATCCCAGGGGGACGTTTATTACAGAACCCGCAAATTCGATGGCTACGGAAAGCTCTCCGGAAAGAATATTGATGAGCTGATTCAGGGCGCCAGCGAAAGAACCAGAAGCGCAGACGACATGAAAAAGGAAGATCCTCTGGATTTCGCCCTTTGGAAGGCTCGGAAGGAGGATTCCGAAATCGCATGGGAATCCCCTTGGGGCATGGGAAGACCGGGCTGGCACATCGAATGCTCCGCCATGGCGAAAAAATATCTCGGATCGACGATAGACATTCACGCCGGCGGAGAGGATTTGCAGTTCCCCCACCACGAAAACGAAATCGCCCAGTCCGAGGCGCACAACGGCTGCGAATTTTCCCATTATTGGATGCACAACGGCTATATCAACATCGACGGCACGAAGATGTCCAAGTCCCTTGGAAACTTCAAAACCGTTCGGGACCTTTTGCAGCACTATGACGGGGAGGTTTTGCGTTTCCTCATTTTGAGCGGACAGTACAGAGGACCTATCGACTTCAACTCCGAGATTCTGGAGCAGTCAAAGAACGCCATGACCCGCCTCAGAAACGCCAAGTCGAACCTGAATCATCTGATTGAAACGGGAAGCGGCGCCATGACCGAGGAAGAAAAGGAAAAATTGGCGGGCTACGATAAATACAGACAGGAATTCATCAAGGCGATGGACGATGACCTCAACACCGCAGACGCGATTTCGGCGGTATTCGAGCTGGTTACGGCGATCAACACGGCGGTGAAGGACGGCGCAAGCAAGGAATTTGCCGAAAAATCTCTGGAAACTCTCATGGAGCTTTCCGGCGTTTTGGGACTTCTTCAGCAGGACGTGGAGGACAAGGTGGAAATCGACGAGGAGCTTGCCGCCCTTATCGAGGAAAGACAGCAGGCGAGAAAAGAGAAGAACTTCGCAAGAGCCGATGAAATCCGGGATATGCTCAAGGCGCGGGGACTGATCCTCAAGGACACCCCTCAGGGCGTGCAGATTGTAAAGGCATAAAAGGCGTAGTAAATGAAGCAACTAAATCCAAGACAGATAAACACCACGGCGCTCGCTTATATAGGCGACGCCGTTTATGAAATATACGTAAGAGAGCGAGTTTTGGCGGCGTCCGGAGAGGCTTCCGCAGCCTCCGGGCAGCAAAAAGCCTTCGGCGCCCATGTAGACGCCCTCCACAGGCAGGCGATTCGCTATGTTCGCGCCGAGGGGCAGGCAAAAGCCATAAAAGCCATGCTGGCGGAGGGCTTCCTGACAGCGGAGGAGGAAGCGCTGGTGAAGCGGGCGCGTAACCACAAATCCGCCTCGAAGCCCAAGAACGCAGACGCCATGGACTATAAGTATGCCACAGCCTTCGAAGCGCTGATCGGATTCTGGCATTTGACGGCGCGGCGCGGCGATTCGACGGAAGCCGAATCGCCGGCGCAGGGGCTGCCACAGGACTCGGAGCAGCCCCTGCCGGCTGCCGCCGGCGGCAGCCGCGCCGCGGAAGCCGCAAAACAGCGGGCAGAGGACATCATCTTCCGCGCCTTCGAAATAATCGAAGGGGCAGACTACCCTAAAATTTCTGAAAGGAAGTGAAGTTTCTGATGAAGAATAACAGCGATTTGTTTTACACTTGCAGCCTTATTGAATATATCGGAAGAAAGCAAAAACAAAAGCGAGGCGCTGTCGCAAAGCTTTTGGGAAGGGAAACCATTAAACGAATATACAGATATGCAGATGTTTTCCACTGCGAACCCATAGAGAAGACAGCCGACGATTTCATCAATCTGTGTAATATACCTGTGGGAACCTACGACAACCTTGCGAAAGCAAAGTACGAGATTCCGGACTATTGGACAATAGGCGAAGTCTATGAAAGACTGATAGAAGATGTCGCAGAGGACAATACCGAGGCGATTGTCGATACGATTATGGCAGTGTACGATTCGTGGATCAGCGACTCTATATCCAATTATAATACGGATTTTTACTACCAGTCGCGGGAGTATATCCATCAGTGCTACACTGAGGGAAAGGTTTGCGCATGAATTGGCGCAAATCTTTGTGAACCGGGCATGCCACAGCACCACAGCACGGCAAATGAAGCAAAAATAAAATACCCCTTTACAAATCGGGCGCCATGGTGTAAACTAATTCCTAGAGATTTCGGAAAGGAAATACAAAAATGCACGCAAATTT
>CAVHEY010000162.1:0-2881 GCA_963635155.1 Bacteroides stercoris | reverse complement strand
TCCGCAGAAAGCCCCATGAGTTTTTTCGTCGATGTGAGGCTGACCTGCTGGGTCGATGAAATTTCAATCATTCCCTGGACTCTGCCCGCAAAATCCTTTATGGGGTACATACTGTAGGAAACCAGCTGCATACTGTTTGAGGAAGACTCGGCAGTAATTCCTACCTCCCAGTCCAGCATTTTCTTGCCGGTACGCAGGACGTCCAGCATTTTTGGACGGTTGGAATCGGTTTTCATGGAGTGAATTTTAATACCGGATTGCTTGGTTATGTCCAAAATATGCATGCCCATGAGAGATTTCAGATCCTTGAGATGCATGTCCCTCAGGTAAGCGGCGTTGGCATAGACAAGGCAGGCGTTTTTGTCGTAAATGGACACGGCATTATCCGTGGAGTCAAAGGCGTCCACAATAAACGCCAGCCTGCGAAGCTCCTGCTCCGGCTCTTTCACTAATTCCGATATGATTTCCGATGGTTTCATAAAAATCTCCGTTCTGCCGCCATGAGACCATGAATCGGCGTCTCGCTGCGTAGCCTGTTTTCTCTTATCTTACCACAAAAAATACGCGCTTGGCAACAATCCTCCGAGGGAAAGCGCCTTACGCGCATATTTTTTTGATGATTTTCACCGATTTTCCGTAGCTTTCGCTTAACTTTGCTCCTTTTCGCAAAATCCGTAAAATCAGTCAAGCAGGAATCCTTCCGGAAACGGATCTTTCGGGTCCAAAATCCACGTTGCAAATCCCATGATACAGGCGTTCCCCGTAACTTTCGGAATGATTGCGGGAATCCCTCCCACGGTGGTTTCTTCCACCACCTCGCATTTGAAGATGGAACCGATGATGCTTTCGTGGTTGAAGCTTTCGCCTGCCTTCAGCTTTCCCTCCGCCACAAGCAGCGCGGCTTTTGCGGAAGTGCCTGTCCCGCAAGGGGAACGGTCAACTACCGTAGGAAGCGCCACTACGCAGTTCTGAATATCTGCTTCGGGACTCTTCGGCGGACCGGAAAATTCAACATGGGTTACCCTGTCTACGAAAGACAGCTCAGGGTGTTTGATTTCCACCTGGGCATTGATATCCGCCGCTAACGATTGAGCCGCAGCGATGAGCTTCGACGCGTTGTGAGGGTTGATTTCCAGCCCGACCTTTTCCGCGGGAAGAATTGCGTAAACATTGCCGCCCCAGGAAATGTCAAGGGTGAGCTTCCCGAAGTCCTTTGTGTCCACCGTGACGTCGCGCTTCAGCACCAAGGCAGGAGCGTTCAGGAAGGACACTTCCTCCACAACACCGTCCTTTACCTTGGCTTCCACGGTGATAACCCCCGCCGGGGTGTCAAATTTCAGGGTCGTAAGAGGTTCCGTTACCTCCGCAAGCCCCGATTCGATCAAGGCAACAGCCGCGCCGATGGTATCGTGTCCGCACATCGGCAGCCAGCAGCTGGCTTCAAAATAGAGTACGCCGAAATCGGTCCCCGGCGTACAAGGCTCCGTAATCAGCGTACAGGACATGATTTCGCTTCCACGAGGCTCATAAGCCAAAAGTTTGCGGAAGCTGTCCTCGTTGTCCCTCATATACACGAATTTTTCGCCCATGGTGTTTCCGGGAATATGCCGGAATCCGCTGACCACGGTACGGGTCGGGTGTCCAAGCGTATGAGTTTCGATCGTTCTGAACATTTTTCTTGCTTTCATCTCGATTTTTCCTCCGGTTCATAAAATTTGATGTAGATGTAATAGTAACAGTAACACAAATTCTATGCAAGAATCGAACCAACTTTGGAAGAACAGAAAAATTCACCCGGAACGTAACATAAATATTACACTGTATGAAAAATTTAACACCAATGTGTGACAAAAATGTTGCAAATCGCCCCGATACCCGTTGGCACAAGTTTTGCTCTTTAAAACACTAAGAAAACAAGAAAAATTTAGAGAGAAAAATTCGGAAGGAGCGAAAGGAATGATTTTCAATATACAAAAATGCTCGATACACGACGGACAGGGGCTTAGAACCCTGGTGTTTTTAAAGGGCTGTCCCCTGCGGTGCAAATGGTGCGCAAATCCCGAATCCCAGTCTTACCTGCCGGAAATTATGGAATCTCCCGGCAAATGCATAGGCTGCGGTGCCTGCATGAGAGCCTGCGGCGAGGGCGCTATTTCCATTAAGGAGGACGGACCGAGAATCGACCGGGATAAATGCGTAAGCTGCTTCAAATGCACCGATGTCTGCTACGCCGGGGCAAAATACCTGGAGGGCAGAGAGTACACGGTGGAGGAGCTTTACAAGGAAATCGCAAAGGATAAGATTTTTTACGACATGAAAGGGGGCGGCGTTACCTTTTCCGGTGGCGAACCCCTGACGCAGCCAGATTTTCTCGCAAAAATCGCAAAACTTTGCCGGCAAAAGGGCGTTCACGTCCAGCTGGAATCCTGCGGCTGCGGGAACTACGAACAGTTCAAAGAAGCCCTGCCTTTTGTGGACGCCATGTTCATGGACATCAAGCACATGGATTCTGCGAAACACAAGGAGCTTACCGGGGCGGGCAACGAACTGATTCTGGAAAATATCCGCAAAATAGACGCTTTCGGCGTGCCGATTACCATTCGCACACCGGTAATTCCGGGCTGTAACGACAGCGCTGAAAACATCAGAGCCACTGCGGAATTCATCAAGACTCTGCCGGGCGTAAAGGAGTACGAGCTTCTTCCGTACCACCAGTTCGGGGTGAACAAGTATAAGGCGCTGGGCAGAGCATATGAGCTTGCTGATACCCAGCCGCCGACAGACGAAGAAATCCGCAGCCTCGTAAAAGCCGCCAACGAAGTATTCGCAGGAAGCGGAAAGGTCTGCTTCTATACGAAGGACAACAACCGGGAAGTAGTCC